>JAPSIJ010000623.1 GCA_031178805.1 Cellulomonas sp.
TCGTCGGCCGCGCCTTGGCCCGGTCCTTGCGCTTGGGCTGCTGACGCTGCCCGCCGCGCGGCTTCTCCTCGATCACGGCCACGGGACCGCCGCGGTCCTCCTCGATGGTCGCCCCGCGGCGCGCGTCCTTGCGCGCCTTGCGCTCCTTCAGCGCCGCCTCGGCCTGCGAGCCGGGCGCCGGCATGCGGCGGATCGTGTAGAACTGCTGGCCCATCGACCACAGGTTGGTCGTGGTCCAGTAGATGAGGACACCGATCGGGAAGTTGACGCCCGAGAACGCGAAGACCAGCGGCAGGACGTAGAGCAGGATCTTCTGCTGCTGCGCCATGGGGCCCTGCAGGGCCGCCGGCGGCATGTTCTTCATCGTGAGCTGGCGCTGCGTGGTGAAGGTCGTCACCGACATCGCCACGATGAGCAGCACCGTCACGACCATGATGTTGACGTTGCCGCCGGCCTGCATGAACGTGCCGGAGAGGGGCGCACCGAAGATCGTCGCCGCCTCGGCCTGGCCCGCGAGCTCGCGGGTCATCGGCCCGATGGAGTCCGCACGCGGGTACCGGCCGTCGGCAAGCCGCGGCAGCTCGTACAGGACGCGGAACAGCGCGAAGAAGATCGGCGACTGCAGCAGCAGGGGCAGGCACGACGCGAACGGGTTGGTCCCGTGCTTGCGGTACAGCTCCATCATCTCGCGGCTCTGCGCCTCGCGAGAGGCCGGGTCCGTGCGCCCCTTGTACTTCTTCTGCAGCGCCTGCATCTCCGGCTGCACCAGCTGCAGGCCGCGCGACGCCTTGATCTGCTTGAAGAAGAGCGGGATGAGCAGGATGCGGATGACGATCACGAGGCCGACGATCGACAGACCCCAGGCCGCACCCCCCTCGGGGTCGAGCCCGACGGCGGTCAGCAGGTCATGGAACCGGACCATGATCCAGGCCACCGCGACCATGATCGGGAACAGCAGGCCGTCCATCCAGTCCATCGGTCAGGGCTCCTCGAGAGCTCAGTGCGCGGTCGCGGCCGCGTCGAGAGGGTGGTGCGCATCGCGCACCGGGGGAACGTCGTCGACGCCACCCGGGTTCCACGGGTGGCACCGCAGCAGCCGCCGCGCCGCGAGCCACGTGCCACGCAGCGCGCCGTGGCGCCGGACGGCGATCACGGCGTACTGCGAGCACGACGGGTAGAACCGGCACGTCGCCGGGGTGAGCGGCGACACCACGTGCTGGTACACCCAGAGCAGGGCGAGCAGGGCGCGCGCCGGCAGCCGCACCAGTGCCCGACCGAGGGCCGGCCAGGTCATGGGACGACCGGTCCGCCGGCCGACGCGCGCCCGAGCGCGCGCCGCAGGGCCGCGTCGAGGTCCGCCCCGAGTCCGGCGAACGACGCCGAGGCGGCGGGCGGCTGGGCGCGGACGACCAGGCGGCCACCGGCCGGGAGCCGGTCGAGCCGTGCCCGCACGAGCTCGCGCAGGCGCCGACGCACGACGTTGCGGACGACGGCGTTGCCGACGGCCCGAGACACGACGAGACCGACCACCGGCGGGCCGGGGTCGGTCGTGGTCGTGAGGTGCACGACGAGCGTCGGCCGCCCCCCACGCGCACCGCGACGCACCGTCTGCTGGAAGTCGGCAGAGC
>JAPSIJ010000624.1 GCA_031178805.1 Cellulomonas sp.
ACAAGGTCGGCCGCGCGGTGGTCGTCGACGTCCGGGCGCACGAGCGGGCCGTCGAGGAGGCGCTGGACGCCGCCGACGCGGAGGCCGAGCGCGCCCGGGCGCAGGCGGTCGGGGCGTCGGCGGGCCGCGCCGCGGCCCCGGCGGGGGCCGGGGTGCCGGCCGGGGTGCCGCAGCAGCGGCCGGCGGTCGGGGGTGCTGCCGGGGGCGTGCCCGCGGCGGGTCAGGTGTCGGCGGGGCCCGGCGGGCCGGGGACTCCCGGGGCCCCGGCCGCGACGGCGCCGGCTGCAGGGACGCCGGCCGCCGGCGCACCGGCCGCCGCGCCGACGAGCCGCCGCGCCGCCCGGGCCGCTGCCGCCGCGCAGACCCCTGAGGTCGGTGCTGCCGGTCCCGGCGCTGCCGGCGTGCCCGCGCCCGGTGCCGACGGCACCTGGTCCGGTGTGCGGCCCGTGGTGCCCGCGCTCGCGCAGCCGGAGCCGGCCGCGCCCGCACCCGCCCTCGCCGCGCAGGCGCGCCCGACGCCGTTCCTGGTCACGCTCGACACCGGCCAGGTCATGACCGTCACCGGCCCCGGCCTCATCGGCCGGTCGCCGCGCCCCGCGCCGGGGGAGCGGTGCGACCACGTCGTCGTGGTCGAGGACCCGGAGCGGTCCGTCTCCCGGACGCACGCCCGGTTCGGCATCGAGAACGGCACCTTCTGGGTCAGCGACGCCGGCTCCGGCAACGGGACCACCCTGCGGCTGCCCGGCGGGCGCGTCGTGCCCGTGCCGGCCGACCAGCGGGTGCTCGTGCCGTCCGGGTCGACGATCCAGGTCGGGGACCGCGGCGTGCGGATCGACGCGCCGGGGGCGGCGCGGGGCTGACGGGGGCGCCGGGCGGGTGGCGGTGTCGCCGGCGACCGGACCGGCCTCGGCGGCGGTGCGTGCCGCACGCGCGACGACCGCGGCGTGCTCGCGGGTGGGCGTTCGATGATCCGCCCCGGCCCGGTCTGCGACGGCCGGCCCTCGCGTCGCCGTCCTCGCGGGACGGGACGGCGGAGCCACGTGGCGGGAAGGGCCCCGCGGAACGCCCGGCGTGCGGACTCGATCAGAAGGCGCCTGTGAGCCCCGAGCGGCCGCGTCCTCCGTCGGGCGCGGCGGCGCTACGCCGCGTCCGCGTCAGGACGGCCGGGGCGATGGCCGACGCGACGAGCACGAGGATCCCCCACGCCCGGCACGAGCGCGGATCACCGCTGCTCCCCGACCGCGGTCGGGGAGCGGCGTCACCACTCGTCGTCGGGCTGCTCGACCGGCGTGGCGGCCTGGGGGCGGAGGGTGTCCCGGCCACCTGCGCCTGCGGCGGCACCGAGGTCGGGGCGTTCGCCGCCGTCCTCGACGTCGATGTCCGGTGCGAGCAGTCCGGCCGACCCGCGGCGCTTGGACTGGTTCGACGCACCGGCGCCGCCACCGCCGCCCATCGGGGCGCCCATCATGCCGCCGGCACGCGCGCCGGACGCGGCGGCGCTACCGGCACCGGTCTGCGAGCCCTGCACGAGGCCGGACGTCGAGCCGGTGAGCCCGGAGCCGCCGGCTCCCGGCGTGCTCGCACCGACCGTGCCGAGCGGCGCGCCACCGCCGGCGCCGCCCAGGCCG
>JAPSIJ010000625.1 GCA_031178805.1 Cellulomonas sp.
TGGTCGGGACGCGGCCGGTGGCCGTGGAGTACCGGATCTCGCCGCTCGGCAAGACGCTGCGCGAGCCGGTCGACGCGCTGCTGCGCTGGACGACCGCGCACATGCCGGAGGTCGAGGCGGCGCGGGACCGGTTCGACCGCGCGGAGGACGCGCCCGGCGGCTGAGCCGGCCTGCGCCGCCCGACCGGGGGCGGACCCCGGCCGCAGGAGGATCCGGCCACGGTCGGACGACGGGGGCACCCGCCGTGCGGTCCGATGGGGGTGTGCTGACCTCGACCTCCCCGGCGCCCGCCGGTGCCGCCCACGCCCCCGCCCCCGCCCCTGCCGCCCGCACGGCCGGGTGGCCCGCCCTGCTGGCCGTCGCCGTCGCCGCGGGGCTGCTCGCCGGCGCGCTCACCTCGTTCGGCCAGACGCTGTTCGGCGGCGGCGCGCTGGCGGGTCTGGCCAACGCGGTCAGCCCGTGGCTGGTCGCGCCGTTCCTGGTCGGCGCGCTGGCCCGCCGGCCGTGGGCCGCGGCCGCCGCGGGCCTGCTGACCTGCGCCGGCGAGGTCGTCGGCTACTACCTGACCGCCGACCTGCGCGGGTTCGCCGTCGGCTCGGCGGCGATCCTGCTGTGGACCGTCGCGGGCGCCCTCGGCGGGCCGGTGTTCGGCCTGGCCGGCCGGCTGTGGCGGACCGGGCGCGCCGAAGGCCCCCGGTGGGCGGGCGCCGGCGCGGCGCTGCTCGCGGGGTGCTGGCTCGCCGAGGCGCTGGTCACGTACCTCGTCGTGCTCCGCCGCCCGGACCAGGCCGCGGTGTTCGCGGTCGTGGCCGCGCTGCTCGTCCTCCTGCTCGGCCGCGGCGGCGACCGCGGCGCGCTGCTCACCCGCCTCCCGGTGGCGGTCGTCCTCGGTGCCGCCGGCTTCGCCGCCCTGCACCTCGCCCTCTCCTGAGACCCGCCCGCGCCGAGACTGCAGAACGTGCGCCCTCCCGGCGGGGGGAAGGCGCGTCTTCTGCAGTCTCGGCGGGGGTCGGGCGCGGGGTGGGGGCGGGGTGCGGGGCGTCAGGCGACGAAGATGCAGAAGGGGTGGCCCGCGGGGTCGGCGTAGACGTACAGGGGCTCGTCCGGGTCGTCCCGGCGGTCGAGCAGCAGCGTCGCGCCGAGCTCCTGCACCCGCGCGTGCCAGGCGTCCAGGGTCGCGGTGTCGGGCACGGTCATGTCGAGGTGGAGCTGCTGCGGCACCCGGGGGTCCGGCCAGGTCGGCGGCGTGACCTCCGGCACCTTCTGGAACGCCAGCGGCCACCGGCCCTCGCCGTGCAGCACGAGCCAGTCGTCGCCCTGCGGGTCGTCGTCGCCGGCGGCCGGCGGCTCGTCGCCCGCGCGGTACTCCAGGCCCAGCAGCTCGCGGTAGAACTCGGCCAGCCTGCGGGGCTCGGTGGTGTCCAGCACGGTCTGCACGACCCTCGGCCGGACGGTCGGCGCGTCGGTCACGGTGCCTCCTCGCGGGCGGGCGGGCGCCGGGGCGGCGCCGGGGACCCGCGTCCCATCATGGCGCCGGGCGCCGCGACCCGCGACGGCGGCCCCCGCGGCGGCGGTAGAGTGCGGGAGCACGACGTCCCCGCCCGGCTCCGCGCTCCGCC
>JAPSIJ010000626.1 GCA_031178805.1 Cellulomonas sp.
CTCCTGGCGCTGGGCGAAGTGGTGCGTCCACGCGATCCGCGCCGGTGGGCTCAGGGACGTCACCGTCGCGGCTTCCGCGCTCACGCCTTTCGACACCGACGTCGAGGTCCTCGATCTGCCCGGGGCGATGCGGCCCGTCGCCACCACCGGTCACACCTCCGGGCACACGTCCTTCCTCATCGGCGACACGGGCGTCGTCGCGGCCGGCGACGCGGTGATCACCGGCCACATGACCTCCCCCGTCCTCGGCGCCCCGCAGATGCTGCCCGCGCCCTACCACCACGATCCGGTCCGGGCCGAGGACACGGCACTCCGCCTGCTCTCCGGCGCCGACTTCGGCGTCCTGGCACCGGGCCACGGCGGTCCCCTGCCCGTGCCGGCCGGCACGCGGCTGGTCCTGCACTGAGCCTCCGGCCGGGTGCACCGGCCGCGGGGCCGGACCCGGTGCACGGCCCCCGGCGCGGAGCACCGGGTCCACCGTGCCCTGCGCCTCGCCCGCCCGGTGACCGGTTCCCGGCGACGGGCCTGCCCAGTAGAGTTCCGCCATGACGGAGCTGCTCTACGAGTGGATGACCCCGCAGCAGGCGGCCGCCGCGCTGGAGGAGTACCTCGCCGAGCGGGCGCCGTCCCTGGACCGTCTGCGCTCCGCGCTGGCCGACGAGCGCGTGGACCCGGCCGCGGCGCTGGACTGCTCCGTCGACTCGGTGGCGCGGGTGTGGGAGTGGGTCACCGACCGGGTCACCGAGCTCGGCGTCGATCCCCGACCGCTGGCCGAGGACCCGACCCGGCCCCGCTGGCCCAGCTGGGCGCGGCACGGGATGCTCGTGGACCCGCACCCGCCGGCCGGGTCCCTGGCACTGGTCGACGGGTTCGCCGCCTACCTGGGGGAGGTCATCACCACCGCCGTCCCCGAGGCGTCGTGGCAGGCCGGTCACCACCGCATCAACGACTTCCCGATGCTCAACCGCCCGGTGCTCGCCGCCGCCGAGCACCAGGTCTTCCTGCCCGGCCTGCCGATCTACAGTGCCTACCAGAGCGCCCACGGACGGGACCCGATGAGCGGGACCGAGATGTTCGAGCACGTGCAGCGGACGATCTCCGCGCTGCACGGGCAGGGGCCTGAGGCGGCCACCGCCGAGGAGCCGTACGTGACCGTCGTCCCCGAGGTGGACTGCTTCGACGTCGGGCTGCGCGCCGACATCGCCGCACAGCATCCGGTGCTGGTGGACCGGTTGATCGCCGAGCTGACCGACCGTGACGGCGTCGCGTCGGTCCACCGCTACGGGCCCGCAGCGCTGGTCGTCGACGCCCCGTCCTGGGAGGAGCTCCGGCTGCAGATGTGGCTGACCCTGTGGCTGCAGCGCCACCTGCCTCGCTGACCCGGGCGCACGCCGGCTGGGCTAGGAACGGTCGGCGATCGCCCGCGTCCGGCGCAGGTCCCCGGAGATGCCGGCCAGCGCGACCAGCAGCGCCACCGTGATGAGCGCCGTCTGCCCGAGCACGACCGCCGCGGCCAGCAGCGCGACGGCGAGCACGCCGAATCCCCATCGTGTCATCGTCCGCGCTGTCGTCGCCGCCATCGTTCTCTCCTGGTTCCGCGCCGGGTGGTTCGCCGG
>JAPSIJ010000627.1 GCA_031178805.1 Cellulomonas sp.
ACGACCCTGCCGGTGGCGCGGGAGACCGCGGCGCGGATCGGGTTCCCCGTGCTGGTCCGCCCGTCGTACGTGCTCGGCGGCCGCGGCATGGAGATCGTCTACTCCGACGAGCAGCTCACCGAGTACGTCGAGCGGGCGCTGGCCGAGGCCACCGCGCGCGGCGGCAGCCTGCCGCCGCTGCTGATCGACCGGTTCCTGGACGACGCGATCGAGATCGACGTCGACGCGCTGTACGACGGGACCGAGCTGTTCCTCGGCGGCGTGATGGAGCACATCGAGGAGGCCGGCATCCACTCCGGCGACTCCGCGTGCGTGCTGCCGCCGGTCAGCCTGTCGCAGGCCGAGGTGCAGCGGATCCGCGAGTCCACCGAGGCGATCGCCGCGGGCGTGGGCGTGCGCGGCCTGCTGAACATCCAGTTCGCGCTGGTCTCCGACGTGCTCTACGTCCTGGAGGCCAACCCGCGGGCGTCCCGCACCGTGCCGTTCGTGTCCAAGGCGACCGGCGTGCCGCTGGCCAAGGCCGCGGCCCTGGTGATGACCGGCCGGACCATCGCGGACCTGCGCGCCGAGGGCGTGCTGCCCGTCGACGACGCGGCCGTCCTCGACCTGGACGCGCCGATCGCCGTCAAGGAGGCCGTGCTGCCGTTCAAGCGGTTCCGCACCGGCGACGGCACCGTGGTGGACACCGTGCTCGGCCCGGAGATGCGCTCCACCGGCGAGGTGATGGGCTTCGACACCGACTTCCCGACGGCGTTCGCCAAGTCGCAGTCGGCGGCGTTCGGCGGCCTGCCGACGTCCGGCCGGGTGTTCATCTCGGTCGCCGACCGGGACAAGCGGTCGATCGTGTTCCCGGTGAAGCGGCTCGCGGAGCTCGGCTTCGAGATCCTCGCCACCGAGGGCACCGCCGCGGTGCTCCGCCGCAACGGCATCGCCTCGCGCGTCGTGCGCAAGTTCTCCCGCGGCCGCGGCCCGGCGGGGGAGCCCACGGTGGTGGACCTGATCACCGCCGGCGAGGTCGACATGGTGGTCAACACGCCCTCCGGCCAGGGCGCACGCGCCGACGGCTACGAGATCCGCGCCGCCACCACGGCCGCCGACAAGGCGATCGTCACCACCGTGCAGCAGCTCGGCGCGGCGGTGCAGGGCATCGAGGCCGCTCTGGCGGGGCCGTTCGGCGTCGCCAGCCTGCAGGAGCACGACGCCGCCACGGCCGCGCGCCGTGCCGCGGCCACCGCCGCCCGGGCCGCCACCACGGCGGTGCCCGCGTGAGGCCGTTCGGGGCGCGGCTCGCCGAGGCGATGGCCGAGCACGGCCCGCTGTGCGTCGGCATCGACCCCCACGCGTCGCTGCTCGACGCGTGGGGGCTGCCGGACGACGCCGAGGGCCTGCGCCGGTTCGCGCTCACCGTGCTGGAGGCCGTCGGCGGGCGCGTCGCCGCCGTGAAGCCGCAGGCGGCGTTCTTCGAGCGGCACGGCGCCGCCGGGGTCGCGGTGCTGGAGGAGGTCGTCGCGGCCGGCCGGGACACCGGCACCCTCGTCGTGGTGGACGCCAAGCGCGGCGACATCGGCTCGACGATGGGCGCGTACGCGGACGCCTACCTGCGGGACGGCTC
>JAPSIJ010000628.1 GCA_031178805.1 Cellulomonas sp.
CCCACGTGGTCGACGCCGCCCAGGACACCGAGCTGCACGCCGCGGAGCACGACGAGGACGGCGAGGAGCACGCCGACGAGCACGCGGAGGGCGAGGAGGAGCACGACCACGGCTCCCTCGACCCGCACTTCTGGCTCGACCCCTCGCGGCTGCCCGCCGTCGCCGACGACGTCGCGGCGCAGCTCGGCGAGATCGACCCGGACAACGCGGAGACCTACACCGCGAACGCCGCCGCGTTCACCGAGGCGATGACCGCCCTGGACGCCGAGTACCGCGACGGCCTGGCCACCTGCGACTCGCGCACCATCGTGACCACGCACGAGGCGTTCTCCTACCTGGCCGAGCGGTACGACCTGGAGCAGGTCGGCATCGCCGGGGTCGACCCCGAGGGCGAGCCCTCCCCCGCCCGGCTCGCCGAGGTCGGCCGGGTGGTGCAGGACGAGGGCGTCGGCACGATCTTCTTCGAGACCCTCGCCAGCCCGAAGGTCGCCGAGACGCTCGCCGCCGAGCTGGGCGTCGAGACGGCCGTGCTGGACCCGCTGGAGGGCCTGACCGACGACAGCGAGGACTACGTCTCCGTGGCGCGCGCCAACCTGGAGACGCTGCGCACCGCCCTGGGGTGCGCGTGAGCACCGCCCCGGACGGGTCGCCGGCCGTCCTGGCCACCGGCGTCGACGTCACGCTCGGCGGGCACGCGATCCTCGCGGGCGTGGACCTGCGGGTGGACCGCGGCGAGGTCGTCGCGCTGCTCGGCGCCAACGGCTCCGGCAAGTCCACCCTGGTCCGCGCCGTGCTCGGCATCGTGCCGCGCACCGCGGGCGAGGTGCGGCTGCTCGGCGGGCGGCTCGGCAACGGCGTGCCGTGGGAGCGCATCGGCTACGTGCCGCAGCGGATGCCCGTCGGCGCCGGCGTCCCGGCCACCGCCGTCGAGGTCGTCATGTCCGGGCTCGTGCACGGCCGCCGGCTGCGGCCCCCGCGCGACGCCCGCGCGCGCGCCCTGGCGGCGCTGGACCAGGTCGGCATGGCCGCCCACGCCCGCCGGTCCGTGCTGCAGATGTCCGGGGGGCAGCAGCAGCGCGTGCTGATCGCCCGCGCGCTGGTCCGCGCGCCCGAGCTGCTGGTGCTCGACGAGCCGACCTCGGGCATCGACCTGCCCACCCAGGAGACGTTCGTCGACACGGTCCGCGCGCTGCACGCCGACGGCGGCACGGTCCTGGTGATCCTGCACGAGCTCGGCTCGTTCGCCGGCCTGATCGACCGGGCGGTGGCCCTGCGGCACGGTCGCGTCGTCTACGACGGCCCGCCGCCGAGCGCGCGGGGCGAGCACGCCGACGACGCGCACGACCACACCCACCCGCACGCCGACCCGCTGCCCCCGGAGCCGGGCACCCCCGGGCTGTCGATGGAGGTCCTGCCGTGACCTGGTTCGAGACGCTCGGCGCCATGCTGTCGTCCCCGCTGATGCAGCGGGCCCTGCTCGCCGCCGTGCTGGTCGGCGCCGCCGCCCCGGTGGTGGGCACGTTCCTCGTGCAGCGCCGGCTCGCCCTGATGGGCGACGGCATCGGCCACGTCGCGCTGACCGGCGTCGCCCTCGGCTGGCTGGTCGGCAC
>JAPSIJ010000629.1 GCA_031178805.1 Cellulomonas sp.
CCGCGTCCGGGGCGACCGTGTCGACCTGCGCGCCGGCGAACACGCGCTCGGCCAGGTAGGTCGGCAGGTCCTGCTCGGCGGCCGCGTCGAGGTAGGCGGCGAGCACCGCGATGCCCCACGCGCCGCCCTCGGCCGCGGTCTCGCCGACGGCCACGGGGGCGTCGACGGCCGCGGCGAGGAGGCGCTGCGCGACGCCGGCCGTCCGGAACATGCCGCCGTGCGCGAACATCGTGTCGATCGCGACGCCCTCGCCCTGCAGCACGTGCATGCCGAGGCTCAGCGTGCCGAACGCGGAGTACAGCTGGGTCCGCATGAAGTTCGCGAGGGTCAGCCGGCTGTCGGGCGTCCGGACGACGAGCGGGCGGCCGGCGTCGAGGCCGGTGATCGGCTCGCCGGACAGGTAGTTGTACGCGAGCAGACCGCCGCCGTCCGCGTCGCCCTCGAGCGCGGCGCGGAACAGGGCCCCGAACACGTCGTCGGCCGCGGCGGGCGCGCCGAGCGCGGTCGCGAACTCGCCGAACAGGCCGGCCCAGGCGTTCAGCTCGGACGCGCCGTTGTTGCAGTGCACCATCGCGACCAGGTCGCCGGCGGGGGTGGTGACGACGTCGAGCTCGTGGTGCACCCGCTCGAGCGGCTGCTCCAGGACGACCATCGCGAAGATCGACGTGCCGGCGCTGACGTTGCCGGTGCGCGGGGCGACGGAGTTGGTGGCGACCATGCCGGTGCCGGCGTCGCCCTCGGGCGGGCACAGCGGGATGCCGGCCTGCAGCGTGCCGGTCGGGTCGAGCAGGGCGGCGCCCTCCTCGGTGAGCCGGCCCGCGTCGGCGCCCGCGGGGAGCACCTCGGGCAGCAGCGCCTCGACGTTCAGGCCCGGGCGGCGGGTCGCGACGATCTCGTCGACCTGGGCGAGCATCGTGGCGTCGTAGCCGCGGGTGGCCGGGTCGATCGGGAACATGCCGGACGCGTCGCCGACGCCGAGCACCTTGCGCCCGGTGAGCTTCCAGTGCACGTAGCCGGCCAGGGTGGTGACGAAGTCGATCTGCGGGACGTGCGGCTCGTGGTCGAGGATCGCCTGGTAGAGATGGGCGATCGACCAGCGCAGCGGGATGTTGAACCCGAGCTTGTCGGTGAGCTCCGCGGCCGCGCGGCCGGTGGAGGTGTTGCGCCAGGTGCGGAACGGCACCAGCAGCTCGCCGTCGGCGTCGAACGGCAGGTAGCCGTGCATCATCGCGGACACGCCGAGCGCGCCGACCGTCGTGGGACGCACGCCGTGCCGCTGCTCGACGTCGGCCAGCAGCGCGGCGACGCTCTCCTGCAGGCCGGCCCACACGGCGTCGAGGGAGTAGGTCCAGACGCCGTCGACGAGCTGGTTCTCCCACTCGCTGCTGCCGCTGCCGACCGGGGCGTGGTCGGGGCCGATGAGGCACGCCTTGATGCGGGTCGACCCGAGCTCGATGCCGAGGGACGTCCGGCCCTCCGCAATCGCCGTCCGGACGTCGTCGTGCTGCTCCTGCGCCATCGCGTCGCTCCGTCCTCGACCGCGGGCCGCGTCGCCCGTCGGTGCCGTTCTGCGCCGGTGACCGGTCGGCCGCCGTCCTGACTCAGATG
>JAPSIJ010000096.1 GCA_031178805.1 Cellulomonas sp.
GGCGTCGGGCAGCTGCTGTTCCAGGCGATCCGCGCGCACGAGGGCCCGACCGTGGTCGGCGTCGCCACCGCGCTGATCATCATCTTCCTGCTGACGAACCTGGTCGTGGACCTGCTCTCGTCCGTGCTCGACCCGAGGATCCGCCATGAGTGACACCCTCGCCGCCACGGCCGTCGCCGAGACCCCCGTCGCCGCCCCGCGCGGCGTCTGGCGGGCCCTGCGCCGCCGGCCGCTGTTCTGGGTCTGCGCCGTCGTCCTCGCCGTGCTGGCGCTGGTCGCCCTCGCGCCGTCGTGGTTCGCCGGCTGGTTCGGCCAGCCGGACCCCCGCGCGTGCGACCTGGCCGCGAGCGCGCAGCCGCCCGGCGGCGCGCACGTGTTCGGCACCGACGTCCAGGGCTGCGACGTGTACGCCAACGTCGTGCACGGCACCCGCGCGTCGCTGACCGTCGGCGTGCTCGCCACCGCGCTCGCCCTGCTCGTCGCCCTGGTGGTCGGCACCCTCGCCGGCTTCTACGGCGGCCTCGCCGACCGGCTGGTTTCCCGGCTGACCGACGTGTTCCTCGGCTTCCCGTTCCTGCTCGGCGCGGTCGTCGTGCTCACCTCGATCGGCACCCGGTCCGCCGTCACCGTGGCGGTCGTGCTCGCGCTGTTCTCCTGGCCCACGATGGCGCGCCTCGTGCGCGGCTCCGTGCGCGCCGTGCGGGACGCGCCCTACGTCGAGGCCGCCCGGGCGATGGGCCTGCGCGACCGGCGGATCATCGCCCGGTACGTGCTGCCGAACTCGATCGGCCCGGTGCTCGCCGTCGCCACCACGATGGTCGGCGGCGTGATCGTCTCCGAGTCGACCCTGACCTTCCTCGGCCTGGGCCTGCGCGCGCCGTCGATCTCCTGGGGCCTGCAGCTGTCCAGCGCGCAGACCTACTTCCAGACCTCCCCGCACATGCTCGTGTTCCCGAGCCTCTTCCTCACGGTCACCGTGCTGGCGATGATCACGCTGGGCGACGTCCTGCGCGACGTGCTCGACCCCAAGGGCCGCGGCTGACCGCCGCGCGCCCGCACCGCTCCCCCCGCACCGGAAGGCACCACCGCATGTCCGACACCGCCCCGGCCCCCGCCACGGCGCGCGCCACCGCCGACGCCACCGCCGACGCCACCGCCACGATCCGCGCGGCCGCGCCCTACCTCGCCTCGTGGGTCGACCTGCAGGGCGCGTTCCGCCGGGCCGTCGGCGTGCAGGTGGCGATCCGCTCCGGCGACGAGCTGGTGCTCGACCACGCCTGGGGCACCGCCGACGTCACCACCGGCGAGCCGCTGCGCACCGACCACCTGTTCCGGATCGCCTCGCACTCCAAGTGGTTCACCGCGACCGCGGTGCTGCGCCTGGCCGAGGCCGGGCGGCTGCGGCTGGACGACCCCGTCGGGACGCACGTGCCCGAGCTCGCCGGCCACCCGCTGGCGTCCCGCACCGTCCGGGAGCTGCTCGGCCACCAGGCCGGCGTGATCCGGGACGGCGAGCACGCGGACTTCTGGCAGCTCGACGGGCCGTTCCCCGACCGCGCCGCGCTGCTCGACGAGGTGCTCCGCGCCGGCGAGGTGTACGGGTCCAACGAGCACTTCAAGTACTCCAACATCGGCTACGGCCTGCTCGGCCTGGTCGTCGAGGCCGTCACCGGCGAGCCGTACGCCGACCACCTCCGCGCGGCCGTCCTCGACCCGCTCGGCATGGCCGACACCGGCGCCGAGTACGACCCCGCGCGCGCCGACCGGTACGCCGCCGGGCACACCGCCCTGCTGGACGCCGACGACCACCGCGAGCGCATCGAGCACGTCGACACCCGCGCGCTCGCCGCCGCGACCGGGTTCTTCGCCACCGCGCGGGACATGACCGCGTTCGGCGCCGCGCACGTCCTCGGCGACGAGCGGCTGCTGTCCGACGCCGGCAAGCGGCTGCTGCACCGCCAGGAGTCCGTGGTCACCGTGCGCGGGAAGGAGGTCGGCCGGTACGGCATCGGCGTCGACCTGAAGACCATCGGCACCCGCGAGGTCGTCGGGCACTCCGGCGGCTACCCGGGCCACATCACCCGCACGTACGTCGACCCCGCCGCCGGGCTGGTGGTCAGCGTGCTCACCAACGCCATCGACGGCCCCGCCGACGCCATCGCCGTCGGGCTGATCACCCTGATCGACCTCGCGCTGAACCCGCCCGCCGACGCCCCCGCGCCGGCGGCCGACGCCCGGCCGCTCGCCGAGTACACCGGGCGGTTCGCGGCGCTGTGGGGCGTCACCGACATCGCCGAGCTCGGCGGGCGGCTCCTGCTGCTGCACCCCGCCGCCCCCGACCCCGGCGCCGCCTACGACGAGCTGCACGTCCTCGGCCGGGACCGGCTCGGCACCGCCCGGGAGCCCGGCTTCGGCTCCGTCGGCGAGGACGTCGTCGTCGAGCGCACCGCGGACGACGCCATCGCCGCCGTCCGGCAGGGGATGACCTCCTGGCCGCTCGCCGAGTTCCGCCGCCGGCGCACCGGGATGACCCGCCGCCGGGACGCCGGTGCGCCGGTGCCCGCGTCCCTAGGCTGACCGCCATGAGCAGCGACGCCACCGCCCCCGCCGACCTCGCGCTGAGCGCCGACCAGCTGCGCTGGGTCGAGCAGTTCGCCCTCACCTGGGAGGGCTCGCACAGCCCGCGCATGGAGGGCCGGGTGGTCGGCGTCCTGATGATCGTCGACCGGCCGTACCTGTCGTCGCAGCAGATCGCGCACCTGCTCACCGCGAGCGCCGGCGCCGTGTCCACCGCGACCCGGCGGCTGGTGGAGATCGGGTTCATCCAGCGGCACGTCGTCCCCGGCGACCGGAACCACTACTTCCGCGTCGAGGACGACATCTGGGGCAGCTGGCTGGAGAGCGAGCGCGCGTACCTGCCGCGGCTGCAGCGCGTGATCGACGAGGGCCTGGACGCCAGCCCCGAGGACGACCAGGGGCCGCGCCGCCGGCTGCTCAACGCCCGGAACTACATGGAGTGGCTCGCCGGGTACCACCGCAAGATGCTCGCCGACTGGGAGGCCTACCGCGACGCGCAGGCCGGGACTGGAGAACCGTGACCACCGAGCCGACCCGCACGCACCCCGGGGGCGCCCCGGCGCACGCCCCGGTCCACGAGGACACCGTGCTGAGCGTCCGCGACCTCACCGTCACGTTCCGCGTCGACGACGGCCGGGCGCCCGACGTGCCCGCGGTCCGCGGCGTCTCGTACGACCTGGGCCGCGGCGAGGTGCTCGCCGTGGTCGGCGAGTCCGGCTCGGGCAAGAGCGTGTCCTCCCTCGCGGTGCTCGGCCTGCTGCCGGGCACGGCGACGGTCACCGGGTCGGCGCGGCTCGGCGACCTGGAGCTGGTCGGGCTCGACCGCCGCGCGCTGAGCGACGTGCGGGGGCGGCGGGTCGCGATGATCTTCCAGGACCCGTCCAACGCGCTCGACCCCGTGTTCACCATCGGGTTCCAGCTGCGCGAGACCCTCCGGCGGCACCTGCCGGGCCTGTCCCGGGCCGCGGCCCGCGAGCGCGCCGTCGAGCTGCTCCGCCTCGTCGAGCTGCCCGACCCCGAGGACCGGCTGCGGTTCTACCCGCACCAGCTGTCCGGCGGCCAGGCCCAGCGCGTGATGATCGCCATGGCCCTGGCCTGCGACCCCGACGTGCTGATCGCCGACGAGCCGACCACCGCGCTCGACGTCACCGTCCAGCAGGAGGTGCTCGACGTGCTCCGCCGGCTGCGCGACCGCACCTCCGCGGCCATCGTGCTGATCACGCACGACATGGGCGTCGTCGCGGACCTCGCCGACCGCGTCGTGGTGATGCGGCACGGCGAGGTGGTCGAGACCGCGGGGGTCGCCGAGCTGTTCGCCGCCCCGCGCGCCGACTACACCCGCGCCCTGCTCGCCGCCGTGCCCCGGATCGGCGCGGCCGCCCGGGAGGCGGACACCGACGACCGCGAGCGCCCCGCCCTGAACGTCGAGCACCTCGTGGTCGAGTACCGGAACCGGCGCGGCCGCGCGGTGCGCGCCGTGGACGACGTCACCCTGCGCGTGCAGCCCGGCGAGATGCTGGCGCTCGTCGGCGAGTCCGGCTCCGGCAAGTCCACCCTCGGCCGGTGCGCCCTCGGGCTCGCGCCGCTCACCTCCGGCACGGTCGAGGTCGTCGGCACCCGGATCGGCCGGGACACCCCGCGGGCCGTGCGCGCCGCCCGCGCCCGGATCGGCGTGGTGTTCCAGAACCCCGCCGCCTCCCTGAACCCGCGGTACACCGTCGGCGAGTCCGTGGCCGAGCCGCTGCACGTGCACGCCGGCCTGCGCGGCGCCGCCCTCCGGGCCCGCGTCGCCGAGCTGCTGGACGGCGTCGAGCTGCCCGCGGCGTGGGCGTCCCGCTACCCGCACGAGCTCTCCGGCGGCCAGCGGCAGCGCGTGTCCATCGCCCGGGCGATCGCCCTCGACCCCGAGCTGCTGATCGCCGACGAGCCGACCTCGGCCCTCGACGTGTCCGTCCAGGCCACCGTGCTCGAGCTGTTCCGGTCCATCCAGCAGCGGCTCCGGTTCGCCTGCCTGTTCATCAGCCACGACCTCGCCGTGGTGGACGAGCTCGCCGACCGCGTCGCCGTGATGCACCGCGGCCGGCTCGTCGAGATCGGCGAGCGCAGCCGCGTCCTCGGCGCCCCGCAGGACCACTACACGCGGCGCCTGCTCGCGGCCGCGCCCGTCCCCGACCCGGCCGCCCAGGGCGAGCGGCGGGCGGCCCGGCACGCGTCCTGACGCCCGTGATGCTGACCACACGGCCGGATTTCACCCGCCGTTTACCACTGGTTCGGCGACTTCGCCACAGGAACGCGTGCGATCGTCCGATCAACTCGAGACCACGGGTGCGGGAACCGCGACCGTGGTGCACCGCGGCGCCGGTCCTCCCGGCGTCGTCACGGACCGTCGCGGACCACCCGGGCGGCCCACCGCCAGGAGGTACCCGCATGACCGTCGAGATGACCGCCCTCAGCGCGCAGACCCGCGCCGCGCTGGCCGAGATCGAGGCCGCCGTCGGCCCGCTGCCCTGCGCCGCCCGCCCGCACAGCGGGCTCGTGCACCGCGACGGGCCGTGCCGCTGCTTCGTCGGCGGACCCCGGCCCGAGCACGGCGGCCGCCCCCTCGACGCCCTGCTCGCGCCGCCCACCCCGCGCACCGGCGACTGACCTCACCCGCTCCGCGCCGGCCGGCGACCCATCCGGACCGCCGCCCGCTCCGAACTCCCCGTGACACCCCACCGGGAACCGAGGAGCGATGATGCGACGCACCCGCAGCACCTACGCCGTGGCCGCCATGGCCGCCGGGCTCACCCTGAGCCTGACGCTGGCCGCCTGCAGCAGCA
This sequence comes from Cellulomonas sp., assembly GCA_031178805.1. Classification (GTDB taxonomy): domain Bacteria; phylum Actinomycetota; class Actinomycetes; order Actinomycetales; family Cellulomonadaceae; genus Cellulomonas. The sequence goes on from JAPSIJ010000096.1 coordinate 5,400, forward strand.
CCGAGGACGACACCGCGAGCGGCTCCGCGCCGTCCGCCACGTCCAGCATGGAGATGGACCACAGCGAGATGGACGCCGTGGCGCCCGTCAGCACCGGCGACCCGTTCGCCGACGCCCGCACGGCCGCCGCGCACATGCCCGAGACGGGCCTCACGCTCGCCACCGGCCTCGCCGCCGCGACCGGCACCACCGGCGAGGTCGACTCCGACGCCGCCACCCTGCGCGCCGGCCTGACCGCCATGCTCCAGGAGCACGTCTACCTGACCGGCATCGGCGTGGCCACGGCCTACACCGCCGGCCCCGAGTCGCCCGAGTTCGCCGCCGCCAAGGCCGCGCTCGACGGCAACACCGACGACCTCGCGGCCGCCGTCACCGACCTCGCCGGCGAGGAGAAGGGCACCGCGTTCCACGACCTGTGGGACGCGCACGTCGGCTACTTCGTCGACTACGCGGTCGCGAAGAAGTCCGGCGACCAGGCCGCCGCCGACGCCGCGCAGGCCGAGCTCGCCGGGTACACCACCGACGCGGGCGCGTTCTTCGAGGACATCAGCGCCGGCAACCTGCCCGCCGCCGCCGTCGCCGAGGCGCTCGGCATGCACGTGAGCACCATGTCCGCCGCGATCGACGCCCTCGCCGCCGGCGAGCCGACCGCGTCCGACACGCTGCGCGCCGCCGCCGAGCACGTCGGCATGGACGCCGCCACCATCGCGGGCGGCCTCGCCGCCGGCGCCGGCCTGTCCGGCGATGCGATGGACGACGCCGCCACCCTGCGGGCGAACCTCACCGCCATGCTCCAGGAGCACGTCTACCTGGCCGCGTTCGCGGTGTTCAACGCCTACACCGCCGAGGGCGGCGTGGAGTCCCCGGCGTTCACCGCCGCGGCCGCCACGCTCGACGCCAACTCCGTCGCGCTGTCCGAGGCCGTCGCCTCCCTGGCCGGCGAGGAGAACGGCACCGCGTTCCTCGACCTGTGGCGCGAGCACATCGGGTTCTTCGTCGACTACGCGGTGGCCGACGCCACCGGCGACGAGGAGGCCCGGCAGCAGGCCCTGACCGACCTGGACGGCTACCGCCCGCAGGCCGGCGCGTTCTTCGAGGAGATCAGCTCCGGCGAGCTCCCCGCGGACGACGTGGCCGCCGGGCTCGGCATGCACGTGTCCACCCTGGCCGGCGCGATCGACTCGCTGGCGGCCGCGCTCGTCGCCTGACGAGCGCCCCACCCGTGGCGCCGGCCCGACGTCCCCGCGCGGCCGGCGCCGCGCCGAGGGGACCGGGGGCGGGCACGTGCGGCAAGATGTCGCAGGTGTCCTCCCCCGGTACCCGGTCCGCCGAGCAGTCGACGGCCGACGACGCCCTCGCCCGCGTGGCGGCGGGCGAGCTCGGTGCCTTCACCGAGCTGTACGACATGCTGTCCCCCGCCGTGCACGGCACGGCCCTCTCCGTCCTGCGTGATCCCGACCACGCGGCGGAGGTCACCCAGGAGGTCATGGTGGAGATCTGGCGCACGGCGTCGCGCTGGGACGCCCGTCGCGGCTCGGCGCGCGCGTGGGCGACCACGATGGCGCACCGCCGGGCCGTCGACCGCGTGCGCTCCGTGCAGGCCCAGCGCACCCGCGACCAGGCCGTCCTCGACGGCGACCGGCCGCGGGACTTCGACGTCGTCGCCGAGCAGGCCGAGAGCAACCTCGAGGCCCGGCGCGTGCGGCACTGCCTCGGCGGGCTCACCGACACCCAGCGCGAGGCCGTCGTCCTCGCCTACTACGACGGCCGCACGTACCGGGAGGTCGCCGAGTCCCTCGCCGCGCCCCTGCCGACCGTGAAGAGCCGCATCCGCGACGGCCTCACCCGCCTGCGCGACTGCCTGGGGGTGGCCGCGTGACCGGCCCCGCGACCCCCCGCCCCGGCGACCGCCGGCCCGACGACGCCGCGACCCGCGAGCTGCTCGGCGCCTGGGCGCTCGACGCCCTCGACGACACCGAGCGCGCCGCCGTCGACGACCTGATCGCCCGCGACCCCGACGCCGCCCGCGAGGCCCGCTCCCTGCGGGAGACCGCCGGCGTGCTCGGCGCCGCCGTGGCCGTCGACGCCCCCGACGCGGTCCGGGCC
>JAPSIJ010000630.1 GCA_031178805.1 Cellulomonas sp.
GTCCCCGCGAGGTGCGCCACCGTCTCCAGGCAGCCGCCGACGAGCCGGCCCGTCACCCGGACGTCGCCGGTCGCGTCCAGGCGGGTCCAGCCGCCCGGCGCGTCCAGGGCGTGCTCCGTGACGTCGGGGTGCGCGGCGAAGTCCGCGGGGGCGCCGGACTCGTAGCGCGGCGCGGCGCCCTGCACCAGCGTCGCGCCCGGCTCCGCGGTGACGACGTCCAGCCAGGCCAGCATCGGTGCCGGCACCCGGTAGGGCGTCTCCATGAGGTTCTGCCCGTGCAGCGTGGCGACCCCGGTGGTCAGCGTGAGGGGGAGCAGCAGGGTGGCGATGTCGGAGTAGCCGACGAACCACGTCGGGTCGGCGGCGAGGGCGACCCAGTCGAGCCGGCCGAGCAGGTCCAGCGCGATCTCCCCGCCCCACGGCGGCACGACGGCACGGACGTCGGGGTCCGCGACCATCGCGGTCAGCTCGGCCACCCGGGCCGCGGGCGGGCCGCTGGCGATGCCCTCGCCCGTGACGAGGTCGCCGAGCCGCACGGCGTACCCGCGGGCGGTCACGTGCGCGACGGCGACGTCCAGGCGGGCCCGGTGCTGCGGCGCCACGCCCGCCGACGGAGCGGGCACCCCGACGGTGTCCCCGGGGGCGAGCGGGCGCGGGTAGCGGATCACGCGGCGAGTCTGGCAGAGCCCGCGGTCACCGCGGGCGGTCCGCGGGCACGGCGCGCGGCGCGCGCTCCGCCGTCCGGGCGAGCGCCTCGGCGTGCGCGGACCGCAGGTCGGCGGCCGGCACGAGGTCGATCTCCGCGAGCGTCGCGGCGGCCCGCAGCGCCGTGCGGAGGGCCCGCTCCGGGCGGCCCTGCGCGGTGCGGGCGCGGACGAGCAGCGCCCAGGCGCCCTCGCGGTAGGGGTCGCCGTCGAGTGCCCGCTCCGCGGCCCGGGCGGCGCGGTCCGGGTCGGTGGCGAGCACCGCGCGGGCGAGCGCCTCGTGCGCGGTGCGCCGCGCGGCGTCCAGCCGCTCCGCCTCCGCCTGGACCTCGGGCAGGTCCGCCTCCGCGCCGAACGCCGGCCCGCGCCACAGGTCGAGCGCCGCGCCGAGCAGGTCGGCGGCGTCCGGGCCGGGGGCGCGGGTCGCCGCCCGCAGCGCGCGGTCGAACCGGTCGGCGTCCAGGTCCTCCGGGTCGAGGCGGTACCCGCCGGGCACGGCGCGCAGGTCCGGACCGACGAGCGCGCGCACCCGCGAGGCGTGGCTGTGCAGCGTGTGCTCCGCGGACGGCGGCGGGCCGTCGGGCCACAGCGCCACGATCAGGCGCTCGCGGGGCACCACGGCCCCGCGGTGGGCGAGCAGCACCGCCAGGAGGGCGCGCTGGCGCGCGCCGCGGACGGGACCGGCCCCGTCGGCGGTGAGGAGCTCCACGGGCCCGAGGACCCCGTACCGCATGAGGGGATCGTAGGGCGGCGGCCGCCCGCGCGGCAGGGGGTGCCGGGGCCGGAGTACGGTGCCCGGGACCGTCCACCCCACCGGAGGGAAGCCCGACGCATGGCCCTCGACGCCACCCCCGCCACCGACGCCACCGACCTGCCGGTCGCCGACCGCGCCCGCG
>JAPSIJ010000631.1 GCA_031178805.1 Cellulomonas sp.
GGCGGAGCGGGTCTCCGCGCCGGCCAGCGCCCGCACGAACGCCGAGCCGACGATCACGCCGTCCGCGTACCGCCCGATGTCGCGCGCCTGCTCCGGGCGGGACACGCCCAGCCCGACGCACACGTGCGCGGCGCCGGCGGCGCGGGTGTCGGCCACCAGCTGCTCGGCGCGGGCGCCGACCGTGGTCCGCTCCCCCGTCACGCCCATGGTCGACGCCGCGTAGACGAACCCGCGCGAGGCGGCGGCGGTCATGGCCAGCCGCTCGGGGGTGGACGACGGCGCGACCAGGAACACCCGGTCCAGGTCGTGCGCCTCGGCGGCCTCGATCCAGTCCCGGCCCTCGTCGGGGATCAGGTCGGGCGTGATCAGGCCCGCGCCGCCCGCGGCGGCGAGGTCGCGGGCGAACGCGTCGACGCCGTGCCGGAGCACCGGGTTCCAGTAGGTCATCACCAGGACCGGCGCGCCGGTCGCCGCGATCTGCTCGACCGCGCCGAACACGTCCCGCACCCGCACGCCGCCGGCCAGGGCCTGGTCCACGGCGTGCTGGATGACCGGGCCGTCCATCACGGGGTCGGAGTACGGCACGCCGAGCTCGACGACGTCCACGCCGGCCTCGACCATCGTGCGCGCCGCCTCGACGGAGCCGGCCAGGTCGGGGAACCCGAGCGGCAGGTACCCGACCAGCGCGGCGCGGCCGGGCGCGCCGTCGGCGCCCGCCCGCAGCCGGTCCAGCGTCGCCGCCGTGCGGCTCCCGAGCTGCACGTCGCTCACAGCTGCTCCCCCTCGTCGGCCTGCACGACCGGCTTGTCCTCGATCAGGTCGAACCACGCCGCCGCGGTCGCCACGTCCTTGTCGCCGCGCCCGGACAGGTTCACCAGGATCACCGGCTCCCGGCCGTCCGGGGTCTCCCACGTCGCGGCCTCGCGGCCGAGCTGGATCGCGCCGGCCAGGGCGTGCGCCGACTCGATGGCCGGGATGATGCCCTCGGTGCGGCACAGCAGCCGGAACGCCTCCATGGCCTCCGCGTCGGTGACCGGCCGGTACTCCGCGCGGCCGATGTCGTGCAGCCACGCGTGCTCCGGGCCGACGCTCGGGTAGTCCAGGCCCGCCGACACCGAGTGGCTCGGCAGCGTCTGCCCGTCCTCGTCCTGCAGCAGGTACGACCTCGTGCCCTGCAGCACGCCCGGCGTGCCGCCGCTGAACCGCGAGGCGTGCCGGCCCGAGGCGATGCCCTCGCCGCCGGCCTCGAACCCGAACAGCCGCACCGCCGGGTCGTCCAGGAACGCGTTGAACACGCCCATCGCGTTGGACCCGCCGCCCACGCAGGCGACGACCGCGTCGGGCAGGCCGCCGATCTCCTCGGCGAGCTGGGCCTTCGCCTCCTCGCCGATCAGCTTGTGGAAGTCGCGGACCATCTCCGGGAACGGGTGCGGGCCGGTCACCGTGCCGAGCAGGTAGTGCGTGGTGTCGACGTTGGCGACCCAGTCCCGCAGCGCCTCGTTGATCGCGTCCTTCAGCGTGCGCGAGCCGATCGTCACGGGGACGACCGTGGCGCCGAGCAGCCGCATCCGGGCGACGTTCAGCGCCTGGCGCTGCGTGT
>JAPSIJ010000632.1 GCA_031178805.1 Cellulomonas sp.
CCGACACCTGGGAGCCGATCGCCACCCGGTCGGCCCCCACGCCGACCAGCGTCGCGAACCGCGCGCGGGCGGTGGCGACCGCGGTCTCGTACCGGCCGACGTCCAGCGCGCCGCCCGCCCACCGGTCCAGGTCGGCGCGGAGGGCGGCGGCGGTGCGGCGGGGCGCGATGCCGGAGGTGGCGGCGTCCAGGTGGCCCGGGACGGGGTCGAAGTCGGCGCGGAGGTCGTCGAGGGAGCGCATGCCCCGACTCTGCCGCCGGCCGGTGCATGCGGACAACGGGTCAGTTCCGCTCCGACCCATGCATCCTGCTTATCCGTCCGCCGTATGCTCGGCGGGTGCCCGCCCGACCGCTCGACGCCGCCGCCCTCCGCCTCGTGCGCGCCGTCCAGGAGACCGGCAGCGTCACCGGCGCCGCCCGCGCCCTGGGGCTGACCCAGCCCGCCGCCAGCCAGCAGCTGCGCGCGGTGGAGCGCGCCGTGGGCACCCCCGTGGTGGTCCGGGCCGGCCGCGGCGTGCGGCTGACCGAGGCCGGCACCGTGCTCGCCCGGAACGCCGCCGCGGTGCAGTCCGCGCTGGACGCCACGATGGACGAGGTGGCCGCCGTGACGGGTCTGCGCGCGGGCCGGGTGCGGGTCGCCGCGTTTCCGTCCGCCGCCGCCACCCTGCTGCCGGGCGCGCTGGCCGCCCTGCGGAGCGCGCACCCCGGGCTGACCCCGTCGTTCGCCGAGGCCGAGCCGCCCGAGGCGCTCGCCGAGCTGGACGCGGGCCGCGTCGACGTCGCGGTGACGTTCCGCGACGCCGGCGCCCCCGTCCCGGCGGACGACGTGCCGCGGCGCCGCGTCACGCTGCTGCGCGACGAGGTCGCGGTGGTGCTGCCGGCGGCGGACGGGCGGGCGGCGGGCAGCGCGGTCGACCTCGCCGACCTCGCGGACCGGCCGTGGATCGCCGGCTGCCCGCAGTGCCGCGCGCAGCTGGTGGGCACCTGCGCCCGGGCCGGGTTCGCGCCGCGGGTGCAGTACGCCACCGACGACTACCTCGCGGTGCTCGCCCTCGTCCGGGAGGGGCTGGGCGTGGCCACGCTGCCCGCGCTGGCCCTGGCGGCGCTGCCGCAGGCCGGGGTGACCGTGCACCGCACCCGGCCCGCCGCCGCGCGGGTGGTGGAGGCGGTCACCGAGCCCGGGACCGCGCGGGTGCCGGCCGTCGTCGCGGCGCTGGCCGCGCTGCGGACCGCCGCGGGCGCGGTGCACCACCCGCTCGTGCGCCACCCGGCGGCGCGGGACGCGGCGGGGCGGGAGCCGGGGCGGGAGCCGGCCGGACGCGACGCGGTCGCCCCGGCCTGACCCCTCCTCCTCAGAGGCCGAACCGCCGGGCCACCGCGCGCAGCGACTCCGCGGACCGCCGCAGGCCGGCGAGCTCGTCCGTCGACATCGGCACCTGCAGCCGCTCGCCGACGCCCGAGCGGCCGACGACCGTCGGCACGGACAGGCAGACGTCGCTGATGCCGTGGTACCCCTCGAGCAGCGAGGAGACGGGCAGGATCCGGTGCTCGTCCTTGACGACCGCCTCGATGATCCGCGAGCCGGCCAGCGCCACGGCGT
>JAPSIJ010000633.1 GCA_031178805.1 Cellulomonas sp.
CCGCCGGCGCGACCCCGCCGCCCGGCCGGCACCTGCTCGTGCTGCCCGACGGGGTGGCCGCCGACGAGGTCGAGGTGCTGGCGACGAGCCGGTTCCCGAACGCCCGCTGGGAGCGGCCGCCGCGGGTGCCCTCCGGCCGCCGCGCCTCGGGCGCCGCGCGCGGGGCGGTCCCGGCGGCGACCCCCGGCGTGCTGCGGCTCGGGCGGCTGTCGACGCTCACCGGGCCGTTCGCCCTGGAGCCGGCGCAGGTCGCCCGCTGGGGCCTGCCGACCGGCAGCCGGACCGCGTGGGTCGTCGACTGCCCGCGCGAGCGGCAGGAGGGCCCGGTGTTCGGCGGGGACCGCGACGGCCTGCGCCGGGCGTTCGGCGCCGCGCAGCCGGTCCGCGAGGAGCAGCGGGTGGTGCACTGGCTGGTCGCCGCCGCGCGCCGGCTCGGCGGGGCGCTGCGCACCGAGCCCGGGGTCGTCCTGGAGCCGGAGATGGACGCCGCCCTGGACCTGACCGTGCTGACGGACCGCTGGGTCGAGCCGGAGACCGTGCTCGCCGCCGCGCGCCGCGTGACGTCGCGGGCGCGCCTGGACGCGCCGCCGCCGACGCAGGCCCGGGCGACCCCGGCGCAGGCCGGCGAGGCGCTGGCCGCCCGGGAGCGGGCCGGCGCGGGGATCGCGGACGCGGACGAGCGGCGCCGGCTGCACGCCGAGGCCGACGCCTTCGACGCGTACATCGCCGCGCACCCGCCGGCCGCCGAGGCGTTCGGCGTCCAGGCGGACCTCGGCGTGGACGGCATCGTGGTGGTCGAGGTGGCCGCCGAGCACGAGCCGCCGGTCGTGCTCGCCCAGCTCGACTGGGCCCGCGGCGAGGTCGTGGCCTACCAGGTGCGCTGGGAGCCGCCGGACGTCGAGGAGCTGGAGTCCGAGCGGCCGTCGCTGCCGCACCGCGTCGCGCGCGGCCGGGCCGCCCGGGTGGTGCGCGGCATCGCCCGCGAGGTGCACGCCGAGGTCGGGGGCGAGATCGCCGACCAGGGCGGCTTCCTGGTGGACCCCGCGGACCTCTGACCCGCGCACGCCTCCTGTTGCGGCCCCCGCGGGGCCGTCCGACGATGGCGGAGGACGACGCCCGCCGCCTGCAGGACGGCGGGCGTCGGCGTTCGCCCAGCCGGAAGACGGAGGTAGCCGCATGGCCGACCAGTACACGTTCCAGGACCCGATCGCCCAGTACCCCACCATCGAGCCGCCGGAGCAGAGCCAGGACGGCCCCGGCCTCGACGCGGACCTCGCCCCGCAGGCCGACCACGGCGCGGAGACCTACCGCGGCACCGGCCGGCTGACCGGCCGCAAGGCGCTGGTCACCGGCGGCGACTCCGGCATCGGCCGGGCCGTCGCCATCGCCTACGCCCGGGAGGGCGCCGACCTGGTGCTCAGCTACCTGCCCGAGGAGCAGGAGGACGCCGAGGTCGTCGCGCAGCTGGCGCGGGACGCCGGCCGGACCGTCGTGCTCGCGCCGGGCGACATCGCGGACGAGACCTACGCGCGCTCGCTGGTCCGCACCGCCGTCGACGAGCTCGGCGGGCTGGACATCATCGCGAACATCGCGGGCCG
>JAPSIJ010000097.1 GCA_031178805.1 Cellulomonas sp.
GGTAGGCCAGGTGGGGCTTGAACCCACGACCGACGGATTATGAGTCCGCTGCTCTGACCGGCTGAGCTACTGGCCCTCGTGCGGGTCAGGCTACCCAACGCCCGGCCGCTACCGTGGGGCCTCGTGCCCCTCTTCGCCCGCCGCCGCGCCCTGCCCGACACCGTCCGTCGCGCGCTGGACCTGCCGCCGGGGGACCGGGTGCTGGCCGCCGCCGCGCTCGCCGGGGACGGGTGGGTCGTCGTCAGCCGCCGCGCGCTGCACCTCGCCGAGGGCGACGCGGTGGTCCGGCACCCGTGGTCCGACGTGGACCGGGCGGCGTTCGCCCCCGAGCCGCCCGCCCTGAGGGTGCACTGGGTGACCGGGGCGGTGCAGCAGCTCCGGCTGGCGCCGCCGGTGGGGGCGGCGTTCGCCCAGACGTTCCGGGAGCGGGTGCAGTCCTCGGTGGTGCACGCCGAGACGGTGACCGCGCCGGGCGGCACGGTGCTGCGGGTGGCCCTGCGGCGCGGCGAGGACGGCGGGCTGTTCACCCAGGTGATCGGGCCCGGGACGGTCGACGTGACCGACCCGGCGGTGGCCGCGCTGCTCGACGAGGCCGAGTCGCGCGTGCGGGCCGCGGCGGGTCTGCGGGGCTGATCGGGACCACCTCCGGGGCGTGGTCCGAGCACCGCCGGAGGGCTGCTAGAGTTCTTCCCGCGCGATCCCTCGTAGCTCAATTGGCAGAGCATCCGACTGTTAATCGGACGGTTACTGGTTCGAGTCCAGTCGAGGGAGCCCAGCACGACGGCCCGTCACCTCCTCGCAGGTGGCGGGCCGTTCGCGTTCCCCGGGCGCGCCGCAGCGGTGCACACTTGCCCTCGTGACGCGTCGCGAACACCTCGCCGGCCGCGACGTGCGCCGTCGGGATCAGCACCGGGGCAGCGGGGTGGACATGGCAGCGACGGTGATCCACACGATCGGGCCCGCGGCCGCGGTGGTCATCACGGGCCTCGGGCTCGCGGCCTGCGCGGTGAGCACGGCCGGAGGCCCCGCGCCGCTGTCCGTCGCGGACGCGGTCGATCAGGTCGACCCGGGGACGGAGGTCGAGGTCCGGGCCGTCCTGGTCACGGAGGACGGCGTCCCGTACCTCTGCGACTACGTCCTGGAGTCGCAGCCGCAGCAGTGCGCCGATCCGTCGGTCGAGCTGAGGGGAGCCCCTCTCGACGAGCTCGACCTCGAGGCGGCGGACGGTGAGCGGGCGGGGGAGGTCACGCTGCGCGTGGTCCTGGACGGAGGGATCGCCGAGTACGTCGCGACGCGTTGACCACTGGATTCCCCGTCGATCCGGCCACGGCCCCGCCGGCCGGAGCGCGCGGCGAGTAGCCTCGGGAGCACCCTCCGGGCACCGTCGCCGCAGGTGACGACCCGCAGCACCCGGACATCGGAGCGCAGCCATGAGGACCACGCCCGGCACCATCCGACCCGCGGTCGCCGCCCTCGGCGTGCTGGCCGTCCTCACCGCGTGCGCGAGCGGCGACGCGGAACCCGGGGAGTCGCCGACGGCGGACCCGGTGCCCACGGCCGCGGACACGCCCGGCGCGGCACCGACCGGCCCCGAGCCGTCGCCCGGGGCGTGGGTGCTCGGTCTGCCGGAGGGCGTCACCCCGCAGACGGAGTCGCCGGCCGGGGCCGGGCGCACCGAGGACGACATGCTGCTGCACGTCGTGACGTTCGGGTCGAGCACCTGCCCGGCGGTGCCCGACCCCACGGCGGACCTGACGGGGTCGGACGCGGTCACGGTGACGTTCCCCGACCCCGGGGACGGCCCGTGCACGCAGGACTACGTGCCCGCCACCGCGGTCGTGGCCCTGCCGGACGGCGTGGACCCCGAGGCGGAGCTCACCGTGACCGTCGGCATCTGGGGCGACGTCACGCTGCCCGCGGGCTCGACCGAGATGGTCTGGACGCCCGCTGGCGGCTGACCGGCCGGTGGCGCGCGACGAGCCGGTGGCCGCGACCCCGGCGGCGGCGCGGCGCCGGCGCCTGATCCGGCTGCTGGTGACGGCCGTCGTCGTCGTGCTGCTCTGGCGGCTGGTCACGGGCCTGGTGGGCCGGGTCGACTGGACGGCGGTCGGGGCGGCGCTGAGCCGGCTGGACGCCTGGGCCGCGGCGCCCCTGCTCGGCGTCCTGCTGCTGCGGCAGGTGCTGAACGCGGTGCCGCTGACCCGGTTCCTGCCGGGGCTCGGCCTGGTGCGCTCGACCGAGAACGACCTCACCGCGAACCTCGTCGCCACGGTGGCCCCGCCGCCCGCGGACGTCGCCGTGCGGATCGCGATGTTCCGGTCCTGGGGGCTGGACCCCGTGCTCGGCATGGCGGGCGTGACCCTGAACACCGTGCAGTTCTACGCGGTGCGGTTCGCCGTGCCGGTGCTCGGCCTGCTGCTGCTGGCCCGGCACGGGCTCGAGGCGCGGCACTGGTGGATCGGGCTCGGCTGCGCGCTGGCCGCGGCGGCGGTGCTCGTGCTGCTGGTCGTCGTGCTCCGGGCCGAGCGCGCGGCGGTCTGGATCGGGACGACCGCGGGCCGGCTCGCGCGGCGGGTGCGGCCCGCCGTCGACCCGGACGCCTGGGCGCGCCGGGTGCTCGACCTGCGCGCGCAGACCTCGGACAGCATGCGCACGGGGCTGGCCCCGGCGCTGGTGGCGCTGACCGGCATGGTGCTGGCCGACGGGACGATCCTGCTGCTCGCCCTGCGGTTCGTCGGCGTGGACCCGGTCGCGCTGCCGGCCACGCTGGTGCTCGGCGTGTTCCTGCTGACCTACCCGCTGACGATCCTGCCGCTGTTCGGGTTCGGGGTGCTGGACGCCCTGCTGCTGGCCTGGTGCGTGAGCGTCGGGGGTGCCGCGGTCGAGCCGGGCGTGGTGGCGGCGACCGTGGTCTGGCGGGTGGTGACGCTGCTCGGGCCGCTGCTGCTGGGGGTGGCGGCGCTCGGGTCGTGGCGGTGGCGGACGCGGCGGTAGCCGGGGGCGGGCCTCACGCCACCGGTCGCGCCACCGGCGGGCGCGTGCCGAGCCGCAGGTGCACGACGCCGGCTCCCACCGCGGCCGTCGCACCGGTGACCAGCAGCGCCAGCATCAGCCCGGGGGTGGCGTACCCCAGCGCCTGCAGCCGGAGGAACGCGGCAGCCGCGAGCAGCACGTACGCGAGCAGGCCCCCGAGCACCACCCGCCACCACCGGGCGGCCTCGACCGCGGGCACTCCGCGCCGGGCGAGCGCGACCAGCCGCAGCCCCGCGAGCAGCACCGCCTGGCCGCAGGCGGTCGCCACGACGCCCCAGACGACGGCGGGGGTGGCCACGTGCTCGACCTCCGGGAGCTGCGCCACCACCCGTGCCACCCAGGCGGGCAGCGCCCACGCCTGCAGCAGCAGGGACGCGAGCAGCAGGGTGACCAGGAGCGCGCTCAGCGCGACGGACGTCTTCGGGCGCATCGGCCCCTCCTCGGATCGGTGCCGGCCGCACCGGCGACGCTCAGGACCGTAGCCGCGCCGTCGGTGCGCGCGGTCGGTCGCCACGAGATCTCCGCGCGTGCTCCGCGGAGCCGGTACGCCGGCGGCGCGCCGGGCGTCGTCCACAGGGGCTGACCGGGGAGTCGGCCACGGGACGGGGAGTCAGTACAGTCGGCAGCTCAGCCGCGCTCACCCCGTCCCCGATCCCGGAGCACCTCCGATGAGCGCACCCCCCGCCCCTGCCACCGGTCCCGACGTCGCGCCCCCGGGCTCAACGGGTGTCGCGCCGCCCGGCTCGACCGGCACAGCGCCGCCCGGCACAGCGCCGCGCGGCCCCGGTCCTCGGCGCCCGCCGTGGCGCCGGCCCGGGATCGTCGCCGCCGCGCTCGCGGCGTGCCTCGTCCTCACCGGTGGCGGCGTCGCCCACACCCGCTGGGACGCCCGCGTCGAGCGCGGCCTCACCGCCGCCCACGGCGACCTCGACCGCGCCGTGCGCGCCCTGCGGTCCGCGCGCACCGCGGGGCAGGAGGTGCTCGCCGGCTCGGCGCACCGCGTCGTCGACAACGCGGTGCGGCGCGACCTCGCGGCGGTGCTGCTCGGCGGGCCGCCGCGCGCACCGGAGTCGGACGCCCCGCGCCGGGCCCGCACAGCCGAGGCGCGGGAGCGCGCCACCGCCGCCGCGGCCCGGGCCGAGCGGGTCGTCGCGGCGACCGCCGCCGTGCGGACGGCCCAGGCCGCGTGGGAGCTCGCGCAGGCCACCGCCGCGCACGCCGACGCCCACGCCGCCCTCGGCACCGCGGTCGAGGAGGCGCTCGCGGTGCTCGCGGGCTCGGAGGGCCGGGTGCTCGACGACGCGGTCCGGGAGTCGCTGGCGCAGGCGGTCGACACCGCCGCGGCGGCCCGCGACGAGCCCGCGCCGACCACCACGGACCTGCTCGAGGTCGCGGCCGCCGGCCTGCGCGACCACGCGCGGGCCCTCGACGACGCCCGTGCGGTGGTCACCGAGGCGGAGGTCGCCTGGCAGGCCGAGCAGGACCGGGCGGCCGAGGCGGCCCGCGCCGCCGCCGGGCGCGCCGCCGCGCAGCGGGCGGCCGGCAGCGGCGGGCAGGGCGCCGCCGCCCGGCAGCCCGGCGGGTCGCGATCGGGAACGTCCGCCGGGTCGGGGTCCGCGCCGCGCGGGTCGACCGGCGGCTCGACGTCGGGCTCGGCCGGCCCGGCGCCGGCGGGCGGTTCCGGCGCGACCGGGGGCGCCCCGTCGGGCGGCTCGTCCGGCGGCTCGTCCGGCGGCGGCCACTACTGGGTGGAGGAGTCCGTCGGCGGCGCCTGGTGCGGGGACTCCCTGGGGGCGGTGTGGGAGTGCTGACGGCTCGCACCGCCGGGGGAGGGGGCGCCCTGGCCTGACCCGCTCCGCTCGCGCCCCGCACGTGTGAGGGGCCCGGTGCTGGCACACCGGACCCCTCGTGCTCACCACGACAGCTCCTCGGGAGACCTGACATGCAAGCACCGCCATCCTGGCACGCCCGCCGCGCCCTCTCCGCGCTGCTGGCCGCCGCCCTCGCGCTCGGCGCCGCCGCCGCGCTCGTCCTCGCCCCCGACCCGCCCCGCGCCGCCGCCGGCGTCCCCGGGGCCGGCATCACCATCACCCCGCCCGGCTACGGGCCCGTCCTGCTCGGCCCGATCGCCGGGCCGGCCGGCGCCGAGGAGCACGGCTACTGCGTGCAGGCGCGCCTGCAGGCCTCCGGCCCGTCCGACGTGCCGCTCGACGTCGGCACGGTCGACGACCCGCACCTCGCGGCGGTGCTCGCCCGGCACCGGTTCGCCGGCGACGACCTGACGCAGGCCGCCATCGGCTACGCCGTGCACCAGCGGCACGAGCGCCCCGGGAGCATGGCCGGCGGCTCCGCCGAGCAGGCCGCGGCGATCATCGCGGCCGCCACGCCTCCCGAGGTCCGGCAGCGCGCCGACCAGCTGCTCGCCGAGGCCGCCGCGACCGCCGGGCCCTACGCGGGCGACCCCGGCGCGGTGACCGGCGCGGGCCGCCGCACCGGCGTGATCGAGGGCATCGCCCTGCGATCCGCCGCCGGGGCGCCCATGGCCGGCGTGCCGTTCACCGTGACGCTGTCCGGGCCGGCGGTCCTCGACGTCACCGGCACGTCGACGTACACCGGCACCACCACGGAGTCCCCGATCCGGCTGACCTGGACCGCCACGGGCAGCGGCCCGGTGACCTACCGGGTCGCGTTCGACGGGGCGTGGCGCACGACCCTCACGCTGTTCTCCCTGACCGGGAGCCGGCAGGACCAGCTGTCCTACGGCAACCGGCCCGGGCACGACCCGGAGCAGGTGGTCGTGCCCGGCGAGGAGTTCCCGGTCGTCGGCGACTTCCGGCCCCGGGCGACCACCACCGTGCAGGACGTCCGCGTCCAGGACGGCGACCCGCTGGTGGACGAGGTGCGGTTCGCCGCCGCGCCCGGCGACGAGTGGGCGGTCGTGGACGGCCGGCCCGTGCCGGTGCCCGCCGACGTCACCTGGTACGGGCCGTTCCCCCGGCCGCAGCCGCAGGCCGACCTGCCGCCGCCGGACGCCCCGGTGGCCGGCGTGGACCGGGTCGTCGCCGACGGCCCGGGTCTCGTCCGGACGCCCGGCACCGTGCTGGCGACGGGCAACGGCTTCTACACCGCGGTGGTCACCATCCGGCGGGCCGACGCCGGCGAGTGGGCCCCGTACCTGCGCGAGGACTTCACCGCCCCGTACTTCGAGGAGGTGGAGACGGCGGTGAACCGCTACGACCTCGAGCACTGGTCCGAGACGCGCGAGTTCAACGTCGTGCCCGGCGGCCGGGCGTTCGACCGCATCGTGGTGTCCGGCTACCCGGACGACCACGGCGAGTTCCCCGGGCTCGGGCGCTGGCAGGCCGACCTCGGCGAGGCCACGGTCACGGTCTACGGGCCGCTGCCGGAGCTGCCGCGCAGCCCCGAGGTGCCCGACGACGCCCCGGTGCTCTGGACAGACGTCCTGCCCGCGGTCGACGGGGTGTACGAGATCGGCTACGACCCCGACCACCCGATCCTCGCGCCCACGGTGGCCACCCACCCCGGCGGGGACTACTTCGTCGTCGTGTACGCCTTCGCCGGCGACGACCGGGTGGAGCCGTTCGTCAGCCGGTTCGACGACCTGCGCGAGGCGTTCTTCGTGCCCGGTCCGCCGGACGTGGCGGTGCCGCCCTCCGTGGTCACGCAGGCCCAGGAGCGGACGCCGCCCGGCGGCACCATGCACGACGTGGCGCTCGTCATGGGCGGCACCGGCGACGGCGACCACCTGGTCTTCGAGGCGTTCGGGCCGCAGGACCCCGACGCGGACCCGGTGTGCGACGAGAGCACCCTGTGGTGGACCTCCGAGCGCGTGCCGGTCGCCGGCCCCGGCTACTACGACTCCGGCAGCACGACCGCGCCGGCGGACCCCGGGGCGGTGTACTGGGTGGAGACGCTCCTCGCCGCGGACGGCACGGTCCGCAGCCGGGGCGCGTGCGGTATCCCGTCGGAGACGACCCTCGTCGTGGACGAGCCGACCGTGCGGACCACGGCGCTCGCGGCCGCGGACGACCCCGTGGCGGGCGTCGAGATCTGGGACGTGCTCACGGTGAGCGGCACGATGCCGGCCGGAGCGGTCACCGAGGTGGACCTGTTCCACGCCCCCGAGGGCGAGCCCCTGGTCTGCCGGGAGCCGGTGTGGACGTCGGCGCCGGTGCCGCTGGACGCCGGGCCGGGGGAGTACGTGACCGACCGGTACACCACCACCGGGGCGGGCACGTACGGGTTCGTCGAGCGCACGACCGGACCCGACGGCGAGCCGCTGTCGTCCGGCATCTGCGGCGACCCGACGGAGACGCTGACCGTCGGCACCCCGCCGGGGCCGCCGCCGGCCGCCGAGCCGCCGCAGCCGGAGCCCGCCGCGCCGGGGCCGCTCGCCGTCACCGGCGCGGACGCCCTCGCGCTCGCGGCCGTCGCG
>JAPSIJ010000634.1 GCA_031178805.1 Cellulomonas sp.
GGAGGATGGGGGCGTGAGCACGACCCCGTCCGAGCCGAAGCGCCCGCGTCGCGCCGTCCGTCCGCAGGCGGCCCGCGACGACGCCCCGCTGATCCCCGACCGCAGCGCCGAGGACACCGACGCGGCGTGGGGCGACGAGCGGACCGACTCGAACGACGACCGCCTGCTCCGGGACGTCCCGCCGCACTGGTGACCCGCGCCTGACGGCACCGTCCACGGGGCCGGGGCGTCGCGCGGGAGCCCCGCGGGCTCAGGCCGGGGCCGGCCCCGTGGCGCGCTGCACCGCCGCGGAGACCACCGAGTCCACCCGCGCGCCGCGGCGCGTGATGCCGAGCTCGGCCCGCAGCGCGGCGGCGAGCTCGTCGGGCGTCCGCGGCGTGCCGTCGGAGACCAGCCACGCGACGAGGTCGTCGAGCTGGTCGTCCGAGTACGCGCTGACCGGCAGGCCGGGGCGCACGTCGGGCCGCGGGCCGCCAGGCACGGCGAGCGTCGGCTGCACCATGCGCACGGCACCGGTCATCGGCGCCGCCGCGTCCATCACGCCGGGGATGTCGGCCGCGACGGCCGGGATCGGCGACGTGCCGGGCCGGGCCGCGGTCGCGGCCGCGGCGGTCGGCGCGGCCCCCGTCGCGTCGCCGGCACCCGCGTCCGCACCGGGGGTCCCCACCACGGGCACCGTCCCGGTCGGGTCGGCGCGCCGCTCACCCGGCAGGGCGCCGCCGCCGGCGGCGGGCAGGTCCGCCCCCGGCACGACGGCGAAGCCGGTGAGCGTCGGCGCGGGGCTGGTGCCGTCCTCGTCCAGCAGCGGCGCCTCGGGCACCAGCAGCAGCCCGCGCTGCCGGTCGGCGGCGGCCTGCGCGACGCGGCGGTCGGCGACGGCGTGCAGCGCGCGGCGGATGCGGTCGACCTCGGCCTCGGGGTCGAGGAACGCGGCGGCCGACCACACGCGCACGACGGTCCAGCCGAGGCGCTCCAGCCGCTCGGCGACCTGGCGGTCCCGGACGCGGATGCTCGGCTCGGTGAGGTAGGCCTCGTCGTCGGTGAGCACGGCGACCAGCAGCTCGCCGGGCAGGTCGGGGTGGCCGACGGCGAGGGGCAGGTGCAGCCCGCCGGGCAGGCCGTGGTCCAGCTCGACGACGAGCCCGTGCCGCCACAGCCGCTCGGCCAGGTCGACGACCAGCCGGTCGGGGGCGTGCTCGGCCGCGGGAGCCTTGACCTCCTCGGCGACCGGCTCGACCTCGTGGGTGTCGTCGGTCAGCTCCTGCTCGGCCGGCGCTCCGTCGGCCACGGGCTCCTCGGCGGGCGGCGCGGCGATCGCCAGGTCGGTCTCCCCGGCGGCGCGCCGCTCGGCGAACCGCAGCAGGTCGGCCAGCAGCCGCGGGCCGGGGCCGCGCAGCCGCTCCGGGTCGATGTCGGCGACCGCGAAGCAGGACACGACGTCCAGCCGGTGCCGGGTGACGCCGAGCGCCGCGAGCAGCAGCGCGTCGCCGCCGGGGCCGCTGATCGGGCCGAACCGGTGCAGCACGCGCCCGTGCGGGGTGCGGCCGAAGCCGAGCGACAGGATCAGCGCGTCCCGGCGCAGGCCGGCGACGTTGG
>JAPSIJ010000098.1 GCA_031178805.1 Cellulomonas sp.
GGCCCCGCCGACGACGCCGCCGCGTGGCGCTCCCGCCGCCGCGAGGCCGCGGACGCGCACGAGGCGGCGCTGCGGGCGCGCCGGCAGGCGGAGTCGGCCCGGGCGCGGGAGCTGATCGCCCGGTTCGTCGCGGACGCCGCCGAGCGGGGGGTCGCCCCGGAGCCGCTGCACGCGCAGGGGTACGGCGGGCGCGGCCGGTACCGCACGCCGCTGCACGGCTGGTACCTGCGCCGCGACCGCACCGTGGCGGTCGGCACCGACGGCGGGTTCTACGTGCTCACCGTGCCGCCGACCCTGGCGGCACGGTGGCGCGGGGTGCGGCCCGAGCCGCAGGACCCGCCGCTCGTGCTGGGCGCGGGCGGCAAGGACGGCGAGTCGCTGGACCTCCCGGTCGCGCTCGCCCGCGCGCTGGGCGACGCCCCGGCCTGACGCGCGCCGTCAGCCGGACCGTCCGGCCGCTCGACCACCGGTCCGGGCCGGTCGCCGGCTCCCCGCCGCGGTCGCGCCCGCCCCGCGGTCAGCCCCGCGCCCGCGCCACCAGGTCGCCGAGCGCCCGCGCCACCGGCCCGGGCGTCTCCACCGCGGTGAGGTGGCCGGCGTCCGGCACCACGACGGCCGCGACGCCCAGCGCCCGGGCCATCCGCTCGGCCTCGGCGGGCGGCGTGGGGCCGTCCTCCTCCCCCACGAGCACCAGCGCGGGTGCCGGGAATCCGGCGAGCACGGCCGAGCGGTCCGGGCGGGCGGCCATCGCGCGCTGGGACCAGGCCACCCCGGCGGGCGGCTGCGCCCCGATCCAGGCCTCGACGCGGCCGACGAGCTCCGGCCGGCCGCGGGCGGCGGTGCCGAGCAGCGCGGTCGCCATCGGCAGCACCTCGTCGACGGTCCCCGCGGCCTCGACCGCCGCGGCGACGCGGAGCCGGTTCGCCCGGGCGTCGTCGGTGTCGGCGACGGCCTTGGTGTCCAGCAGCCCGATCCCGGCGACCAGGTCGGGGTGCCGCTCGGCGAGCGCGAGCGCGACGTAGCCGCCCATCGACAGCCCCGCCACCACGGCCCGCTCGTGCCCGGCCGCGCGCAGGGCCCCGGCGACGGCGTCGGCGGACGCCTCGAGGGCCGGCTCGCCGGCCGGGGCGGGCGTCTCGCCGCCGAGGCCGGGCAGGTCGGGGGCGAGCACCGGGACGCCCGCGGGCAGCAGCGCGGCGACGTCGGTCCACATCCGGTGGTCGAGCGGAAAGGCGTGCAGCAGCACCAGCGGCAGGCCGGTGCCCTCGCGCAGGGCGTGCAGGGTGGTCATGCGTCCTCCTCGGCGGACCCGGCGAAGGCGGTGTCGTCGGGCGACTGCGGCACGGCGGGCGGCGCGGCCTGCTCGCTCGGCCCGTCCCAGGTGGTCGGCAGCGGCACGGGGAACCCGGGCCGGACGTGCGCGACGATCTCGTCCAGCACGCGGCGGACCGACGGCTCGCCCACCCACAGGTGCTTGGCGCCGTCCACGGCGACCACCTCGGCCTGCCGCACCCGCGAGAACCGCTCCCGGGCCTCGGCGGGCCGCAGGTAGTCGTCGAGCTCGGGGACCAGCACGACGAGCGGGCGGCCGTCGGCGTCCCAGGCGTCCAGGTGGTGGTCGGTGGCGCGGTGCAGCGGGGGCGAGAGCAGCACGGCGCCCTCCACCACGGGGTCGAGGCCGTGCATGAGGGCCAGCTCGGTGCCGAACGACCAGCCGACGAGCCACGGGTGCGGCAGGTCGCGGAACTCGGCGAGCTCGATGGCGGCGTGCACGTCGAACTTCTCGGACCGGCCCTCGTCGAACGCCCCCTGGCTGGTGCCGCGCGGGCTGGACGTGCCGCGGGTGTTGAACCGGAGCACGGCGACGTCCGCCAGCGCCGGCAGCCGCCACGCGGCCTTGCGCAGCACGTGCGAGTCCATGTAGCCGCCGTGCGTCGGCAGCGGGTGCAGCGTGACCAGCGTCGCGGCGGGCGGCTTGGGCGTGCCGTCCGGGTGCACCGGGAGCGCGAGCTCGCCGACCAGCGTCAGGCCGTCGGCGGTGTGCAGCTCGACGTCCTCGCGGTGCGCGGGCAGGACGGTCAGCGAGCGGATGGGCGTGGGCGCGGCGTCGGTGGTCATCGCCGTCGAGGGTAGTCCCGGCGGCCTCAGCGGCGCGTGGGCCGGCGCCGGCCGCGGGCCGTCCAGCAGGTGCTGTGCCAGTGCCGCCGGTCGGCGAGCGCGGCCTCGGCCCCGAACAGCCCGTCCGCGGCCCAGGTGACGACGTGCGGGGTGCCCGGGGCGATCTCCTGGTCGCAGCCGGGGCACCGGAAGGTGCGCTCCGAGCCGCCGACGCGCTGCACGGTCCACGAGCCGTCCGCGGCGTCCTCGGTGGAGCGCCCGCCGCGGACCCGCTCGAGGTCGAGCGGCACGTGCTCGGCGGCGTACGGGCGCTTGCCGGAGCGGCGGGTGGACGGCATGCGTCGATTGTCCCGGACGCGCCGGAGGGCGGCCACCGTGGGCCGCCCTCCGGGGTGTCGCGGGATCGTGCGGGGACCGCGGGGGTCAGGACAGCGTCGCGGCCGTCTCCGCGGGCGCGATCGTCCGGCTCGCGACGAGGTCGCGGTACCAGAGCGCCGAGTCCTTCAGCGTGCGCTCCAGGGTGTCGTAGTCGACGCGCACGATGCCGAACCGGCGGTCGTAGCCGTACGCCCACTCGAAGTTGTCCATCAGCGACCAGACGAAGTACCCGCGCACGTCCGCGCCGGCGTCCATCGCGGCGCCCACGGCGTCGATGTGGTCGTGCAGGTACTCCACGCGCGGCAGGTCGTGCACCCGGCCGTCGGCGGACACCTCGTCGGCGAACGCCGCGCCGTTCTCGGTGACGGCGAGCGGCAGGGACGGGTACCGCTCGTGCAGCGAGACCAGCAGCTCGGTGAGGCCGGCGGGCTCGATGTTCCAGCCCATCGCGGTGTGCGGGCCGGGCTGCGGCAGCCACTCGACGTCGTCGCAGCCCACCCACGGGCTGACCTCGGACGTCTTGTGGCCGTCGACGCCGGGGCCGCCGTCGCCGACGACCGGCTCGCCCTGCAGGCGCTGCACGCGCCCGGTCGAGTAGTAGTTCACGCCGAGCAGGTCCAGCGGCTGGCGGACGATCTCCAGGTCGCCGTCCTGCACGAAGGACCAGTCGCTCACCGCGGCGGTCTGCTCGCGGACGTGCTCGGGGTAGCGGCCCTCGAGCAGCGGCTGCAGGAACACCTCGTTCGCGACGGTGTCCACCTGGCGCTTCGCGGCGACGTCCTCGGGCGCGTCGCTCGCGGCGCGCGTGACGTGCAGGTTCAGCGTGATCGAGACCTGCGCGGCGTCGCCGAGCACGTCGCGGACCGCGCGGGCGGCGAGGCCGTGCGCGAGGTTCAGGTGGTGCACGGCGGCCAGCGCGGCGCCCTGGTCGCGGACGCCCGGGGCGTGCACCCCGGAGGCGTAGCCGAGGTACGCGGAGCACCACGGCTCGTTCAGGGTGGTCCACACGGTGACCTTGTCGCCGAGGGCCTCGGCCATCCGGCGGGCGTAGTCGGCGAACCGGTAGGCGGTCTCGCGGTTGGTCCAGCCGCCCGCGTCCTCCAGGGCCTGCGGCAGGTCCCAGTGGTACAGCGTGACGACGGGGGCGATGCCGGCGTCGACCAGGCGGTCCACGAGGTCGACGTAGAAGTCGATGCCCTCCTGGTTGAACTCCCCGGAGCCGGTCGGCTGCACGCGGGGCCAGGCGATCGACAGCCGGTACGCCTGCAGGCCGAGGCGCTGCATGATCGCCACGTCCTCCGGCACCCGGTGGTAGTGGTCGGCGGCGACCGCGCCGGTGTCGCCGTTCAGGACGGCGCCCGGCGTGGCGGAGAAGGTGTCCCAGATGGACGGGCCGCGCCCGCCCTCGGTGGCGGCGCCCTCGATCTGGTAGGAGGCGGTGGCCGATCCCCACAGGAAGTCGGCGGGGAACTGGCGTCCGGACGGACGGGTGGTGGTCATCGGGGTTCCTCGGAGGTCGGACGACGATGTCGAATCGATACGATACACGGGCTGTGGAAGCGCTCCCGCACGGCTTGCGGCGCGCCGTGACGCCCGGTGCCGCCGCGAGTGCACTCCCCGACTGTGCGGCCTGCGGGGACCGCAGGCAAGGAGTGCACTCCCGGCGACAGGCGCAGCGCGCGCGGGCGCAGCGTGCGGGTCAGGCGAGCGTGAGCGCGGCCGTCGCACCCTCGGCCGGGACCGGGTCGCCGAGCGTGTCGGCGACCGACCACGCGGACGGCACCGCGCCCGCGGCCTCGACGCGCACGTCGGCGCCGCGGCGGGTCACCCGGAACGTCGCGTCGCCGGCCGCCCCCCGCACCACCGTGGTCGAGTCGTGGCCGTCGGGCAGGCCGAACAGCCGCAGGGTGACGCCCTCGGCGTGGTCGTAGTCCGGGCGGTCCGTGCGGGCGCCGACCGGCAGGACGGTGCCCGGGCGGACCAGCAGGGGCAGCGAGTCGAACCCGTGCCGCTGCCGGTGCCAGCGCGGCCCCGCGACCGTGGACCCGTCGAGCAGCGACGTCCACTCGCCCTCGGGCACGTAGACCTCGACGTCGCCCTCGGCGGTGAACACCGGGGCCACCAGCAGCGACTCCCCCAGCATGTACTGGGTGTCGACGGCGGCGGCGCCGGGCTCGTCGGGGAACTCGACGACCA
The DNA here is from genome assembly GCA_031178805.1 of Cellulomonas sp. Taxonomy (GTDB): domain Bacteria; phylum Actinomycetota; class Actinomycetes; order Actinomycetales; family Cellulomonadaceae; genus Cellulomonas. Next base: position 4,693 of record JAPSIJ010000098.1, read on the forward strand.
TCGGCCGCATCACCGGCAGCCCGTCGGTGTGCGCCTCGCGGCCCACCGCCGACAGGTACGGCATCAGCGCGAGCTTGAGCTCGGTGAACCGCCGGGTGACGTCGACGGACTCCTCGTCGAACGCCCACGGCACGCGGTAGGACGACGAGCCGTGCAGCCGGGAGTGCGAGGACAGCAGGCCGAAGGCCAGCCAGCGCTTGAACACCGCGGCGTCGGGCGTGCCCTCGAAGCCGCCGATGTCGTGCGACCAGTAGCCGAACCCCGACGACGACAGCGACAGCCCGCCGCGCAGCGACTCGGCCATCGAGACGAAGGTCGACTCGCAGTCGCCGCCCCAGTGCACCGGGAACTGCTGGCCGCCGGCGGTCGCCGACCGGGCGAACAGCACGGCCTCGCCCTCGCCGCGCTCCTCGGTCAGCAGGTCGAAGACCGCCTTGTTGTACAGGTGCGTGTAGTAGTTGTGCATCCGCTCGGGGTCCGAGCCGTCGTGCCAGACGACGTCCGTGGGGATGCGCTCGCCGAAGTCGGTCTTGAACGCGTCCACGCCCATGTCGAGCAGGGCGCGCAGCTTGCCCTGGTACCAGGCGGTGGCGTCGGGGTTGGTGAAGTCGACCAGCGCCATGCCGGACTGCCACAGGTCCCACTGCCACACGGAGCCGTCGGCGCGCGTCACCAGGTACCCGAGCTCGCGGCCCTCCTCGAACAGGTGCGAGCGCTGCGCGATGTACGGGTTGATCCACACGCACACCTGCAGGCCCCGGTCGTGCAGCCGGGCGAGCATCCCCTTCGGGTCCGGGAACGTCGCCGGGTCCCAGACGAAGTCGCACCAGTGGAACCGGCGCATCCAGAAGCAGTCGAAGTGGAACACCGACAGCGGCAGGTCCCGCTCGGCCATGCCGTCGATGAACGACATCACCGTCTCCTCGTCGTACGAGGTGGTGAACGACGTCGACAGCCACAGGCCGTACGACCAGTCCGGCACCCGGGCGGGGCGGCCGGTCAGGGCGGTGTACCGGCGGAGCACGTCCTTGGGGGTGGGGCCGGCGATCACGTAGTACCGCAGCCGCTGCCCGGGCACGCTGAACTGCGTGCGGGAGACGACCTCGGAGCCGATCTCGAACGAGACGTGGCCCGGGTGGTCCACCAGCACGCCGTACCCGGCGTCGGTCAGGTAGAACGGCACGTTCTTGTACGCCTGCTCCGAGGACGTGCCGCCGTCGGCGTTCCACACGTCGACGGTCTGGCCGTTCTTCACGAACGCGGTGAACCGCTCGCCCAGGCCGTAGACGTGGTCGGCGACGCCGAGCGCGAGCTGCTCGCGGACGAAGTGCCGGCCCTCGGCGTCGGTGACGACGCCGACGCCGCGGGACGAGGCGCCGGTGACGACGCGGCCGTCGACCTCGACGTCCAGGGCCCACTCCCCCGAGGTCGACACCCGGGCGGTGAGGTTGCCGGTGGTGAGCGAGGCCCGCGGGTCGCCCTCGGCCGGGCCGGCGACCGTCACGGCGGGCCGGTCGTCCGCGACCTCGAACGCCGGGCCGTGGTCGACGCCGCCCTGGTGGTGCTCGACCGTCACGCCGAGCACCCCCTCGGCGGGCGAGTCGAGCGTGATGGTGATCAGCGGGTGGTTGAGGGTGTCGCCTCGCGTCTCGAGGCGCCCCGTGCCGGCGTAGGCGGTCAGCGAGCGCTCGCCGAGCACCACCTCGTCGACCGCGCGCGGGCGCAGCACGGTGACGCCGGGGAGGGTCTGCCAGTAGCCGTCGGTGAACTTCATGCGGGGGTCCTGCCTACTTGACCGCGCCCGCGGTGATCCCGCGGGTGAGCGTGCGCTGGAAGATGAGGAAGAAGACGATCGCCGGGATCATCGAGACGAGCGCGCCCGCGTTGGTGGTCGGGGCGTCCATCAGCCGGTCGCCCTGCAGCGACGCGAGGGCGACGGGGATCGTCTGGGTGGCGTTGGTCGTGAGCATGACCAGCGGGATGAAGAACTCGTTCCAGGTCCAGATGAAGAAGAAGATCACCAGCACCGACAGCGTCGGCCGCACCACCGGGAACACGACGGACCACAGGGTGCGCCACCGGCCGGCGCCGTCCAGCGAGGCCGCCTCGAGCAGCGCCTTCGGGAACGTGCCGAGCACCGAGGACAGCAGGTAGGTGCCGAACGCCGCCTGGATGACGGTGAAGATGATGATCACGGACCACTGGTTGTTCGACAGCCCGACCTGCTGGGCCATCTGGAACAGCGGGTAGACCAGCACCTCCTGCGGGAGCATGTTCGCCAGCAGGAACAGGGTGACGATCGACATCCGGCCCTTCACCCGGCCGACGCCCAGCGCGTAGGCGCTGAACAGCGACAGGGTGACGCCGAAGATCGCGACGGTCCCGGCGATCCACACGGAGTTGACCAGCTTCTCCGGGAAGTTCACGCGCTCCCAGAACGTGCGCAGGCCCTCGGTGTAGAGCTCGGCCGGCCAGGACAGCGGGCCGTTCTGCGAGTAGTCGGCCGGCGCCTTGAAGGCGTTCAGCACCATGATGAGGAACGGCACCAGCATCACGACGGCGACGAGCAGCGCGCCGGCGAGCACGAACCAGCGGGCGGTGCCGCGGCGGTGCCGGCGGTCGGCGTCGGTGGCCCTCGTGCGGCGGGGCGCCGGCGGCGCGGCGGAGCCGACCTCGCGGGGCGGCAGCGTCTCGATCGGGGTGGCCATCAGCGACCCTCCTCCTCACGGCGGGCGCTGCGGGCCTGCAGCACCATGATGACG
>JAPSIJ010000099.1 GCA_031178805.1 Cellulomonas sp.
CCGACCTCGACGGCGCGGTCCTCGACGCCCTGCGCCTGGGCGTCCACCAGCTGCTGGCCATGCGCGTGCCCGACCACGCCGCCCTCGACCAGACGGTCGGGCTCGTCCGCGCCGAGATCGGCGCGGGGCCCGGCGGGCTCGTCAACGCGGTGCTGCGCAAGGTCGCGGCCAGGGACCTCGCGGCCTGGGTCGCGCAGCTGACCGCCGACGCCCCCGACGACGCCGCGCGCCTCGGCCTCGCCCACGCCCACCCGGCCTGGGAGGTCCGCGCGCTGCGCCAGGCGCTGACCGCCCACGGGCGGGACGCCGCCGAGCTCGAGGCCCTGCTGGCGGCGGACAACGCCGCGCCGGTGGTCAACCTCGTGGCCCTGCCCGGGCTGGGCGAGCTGGCCGAGGCCCTCGAGACCGGGGCGGAGCCCGGTCCGCTCGTCCCCGGCTCCGCGCTGAGCAGCGGCGGGGACCTGCACCGGCTCGACTCCGTGCGCGGGGGCGGCGTGCGCGTCCAGGACGCCGGCTCCCAGCTCGTGGCCCGCGCCCTGGTGGCGGCCGGGGAGCAGGACACCGCGGGCGAGCGCTGGCTCGACCTGTGCGCCGGACCCGGCGGCAAGGCGGCGCTGCTCGCCGCGCTCGCCGCCGGGTCCGGCGCCCACCTGACCGCCAACGAGGTCGCCCCGCACCGGGCCGAGCTCGTCCGCCAGGCCCTGCGCCCCGTGCCCCGGCGGGCGTGGACGGTGCGCACCGGCGACGGGCGGGACGCCGCCGAGCTGCTCGGCGGGCGGCCCGCCGCGGAGGCGGGCTTCCACCGGGTGCTCGTGGACGCCCCCTGCACCGGCCTCGGCGCGCTGCGCCGCCGCCCGGAGTCCCGCTGGCGGCGCACCCCCCGGGACCTCGCCGAGCTGGGCCCGCTGCAGCGCGAGCTGCTCCGGGCCGCGCTGGACGTCACGCGCCCCGGCGGGCTGGTCGCCTACGCGACCTGCTCCCCGCACGCCGCCGAGACGCTGGCCGTGGTCCAGGACGTGCTCGCCGGGCGCGACGACGCCGAGCTCGTCGACGCGCTCGGCCCCGCCCGCGGCGCGGCCCTGCCCGGCGCGCTCGACGGGGACCGGGACCCGTCCCGCCCCTGGGAGGGCGCGTCCGGTCCCGCGACCGTCCAGCTGTGGCCGCACGTCCACGGCACCGACGCCATGTTCCTGGCCCTGCTGCGCAAGCACTGACGCCCCGACCCGACCGCCACCTCAGGAGCCCCCGTGTCCCGCACCTGCATCCACCCCTCGATCCTCTCCGCCGACTTCGTCAACCTCGAGGGCGAGCTGCGCCGGATCGCCACCGCCGACGCCGTGCACGTGGACGTCATGGACAACCACTTCGTCCCCAACCTCACGCTGGGCCTGCCCGTGGTGGAGCGGGTCCTCGCCGTGAGCCCGGTGCCGCTGGACGTCCACCTGATGGTCGAGGACGCGGACCGGTGGGCCACGGCCTACGCCGAGCTCGGCTGCGAGTCCGTCACCTTCCACGCCGAGGCGGCCCGCGCCCCGCTGCGGCTCGCCCGCGAGCTGCGCGCCCACGGGGCCCGCGCCGGGCTGGCCCTGCGCCCGGCGACCCCGGTGGAGCCCTACCTCGACCTGCTCCCGGAGCTGGACATGCTGCTGGTGATGACCGTCGAACCGGGCTTCGGCGGGCAGGCGTTCCTGGACGTGACGCTGCCGAAGATCCGCCGTGCCGCCGAGGCGATCCGCGCGGGCGGCGGCCGCGTGGCGCTGCAGGTGGACGGCGGGATCACCGCGGAGACCATCGTGCGCGCGGCGGAGGCGGGGGCCGACACCTTCGTGGCCGGCTCGGCCGTCTACGGCGCCGGGGACCCCGAGGCCGCCATCGCCGCGCTGCGCGCCGCCGCCCACCAGGGCTGAGGCCCTCCGGTCAGGCCCGCCGGGACGCTGCCGCCCGGCCGCGCGGCGCTGTGTCATAATCGGGACAACAACAACGTGTTCCGGGGTCGGTGCAAGTCCGAACCGGCGGTCACAGTCCGCGAACCGGACGACGACGTTCCTGCAGGCGCCCCGCGCCCGCCGGGGCCCGGCGTCCGGCCGAACCGGTGGAACTCCGGTACCGACAGTCACAGTCTGGATGGAAGGCAACACGTTCAACGGCCCTCGTGGCGCGCCCGCACGGACGCGCCACCGCGCCGCCGGGTCCCGGCGGCGTCACCGTTGTCCTGCGCCCCGGTTCCGACCCGGGAAAGGACGGCGCGATGGACCCGCAGCGCGAGCCCGGCGGCGACGCCGAGCGGTCGGTCATGCGGACCGCCCTGCACGCGGCCGCCCGCGGCCCCCGCGGGGCCAACCCCCTGGTGGGCGCCGTCCTCGTCGACGCCTCCGGGCGGATCCTGCACGTCGGCCACCACCGCGGGGCCGGCACCCCCCACGCCGAGGTCGACGTGCTCGACCGGGCCGCGTCCGCCGGCACCGACCTGCGCGGCACCACGATGTACGTGACCCTGGAGCCCTGCAACCACTGGGGCCGGACCGGACCGTGCGCCGAGGCCATCGCCGAGGCCGGGGTGCCCCGGGTGGTCTTCGGCGCCCCCGACCGCACGGCCGCCGCCTCCGGCGGGGCCGCCACGATGCGCGCCGCCGGGCTCGACGTGCGCTCCGGGCTGCTCGCCGAGGAGGCGGAGCGGCTCAACGACCGCTGGGGCGAGACCATGCGCGCCCAGCGCCCGTTCGTGACGCTCAAGGTCGCCCAGTCCCTCGACGCCCGGATCGCGGCCGCCGACGGGACCAGCCAGTGGATCACGTCGCCGTCGGCGCGCGAGCACGGCCACGACGTCCGCGCCCGCGCGGACGCGGTGCTCGTGGGCACCGGCACCGTCCTCGCCGACGACCCCCGGCTCACCGCCCGCACCGGGGACGGCGGCGCCGTCGCCCGCCAGCCCCTGCGCGTGGCCATGGGCCTGCGCCCCGTCCCGGCCCGCGCCGCGATGCGCGGGGCCGACGGCCGCTTCCGGCACGTGGCCACCCACGACCCCCACTCCGCCCTGGCCGAGCTCTACGACGCCGGGGTGCGCCACGTGCTCGTCGAGGGCGGGGCCACCGTCGGGGCGGCCTTCCTGCGGGCGGGCCTCGTCGACGAGCTCAGCCTCTACCAGGCCCCGCTGCTGCTGGGCGCGGGCCGGCCGGCGTTCGAGGAGCTCGGCGTCGGCACCCTCGCCGACGCCGTCCGCTGGCGGCTCGACCCCGCCGGCGGCGGGCCCGTGCAGCAGCTGGGCCCGGACCTATGGATCCACCTGCGGCCGACCCCCGCGGCCTGAGCCGTCCCGCGGTTCACGGCGCAGCCGAGGCACCAGCAGCAGAAGCACCAGCAGCAGAAGACCCCGAAGACGCAGAGGAAGCAGAGGAAGAAGCCGATGTTCACAGGAATCGTCGCCGGGCAGGGCACCGTCCGCTCGGTCGAGACCCGGCCCGACGGCACGAGCGCCCGCCTGCTCGTCGACGCCGGCCCGCTCGTCGCCGACCTGCCGCACGGCGGCTCCCTGGCCGTGAACGGGGTCTGCCTCACCGCCACGCGCACCGGGGAGATCGGCGCCGGGCAGTTCCTCGCCGACGTCATCGGCGAGACGCTCGCCCGGACGAACCTCGGGGCCCTGGCCGCGGGCGACCCCGTCAACCTGGAGCGGTGCGTGCCCGCCGGCGGCCGGCTGGACGGCCACGTGGTCCAGGGCCACGTGGACGGCACCGGCACGGTGGCCGAGCGCGAGGACCTCGGCGAGTGGGAGCGCGTGCGGGTGGCCCTGCCCGCCGAGCTCGCCCCGTTCCTCGCGGAGAAGGGCTCCGTGGCCGTCGACGGGGTGTCCCTCACCGTGACCGCCGTCAGCGCGCCGGGCGCGGAGCAGCCCTGGTTCGAGGTCGGGCTGATCCCCGCGACCCTCGCCGAGACCACCCTCGGGCGCCGCCCGGTGGGCTCGAGCGTCAACCTCGAGGTCGACGTCCTGGCCAAGTACGCCCAGCGCCTGCTGGCCTTCGCCCGGCTCGACGCCGGCGCGGCGGCGTCCCCCGCAGCATCGACGGCCGCGTCCACGGCCGCGTCCACGGCAGCAGAAGGAGCATGATGCGCACCAGCAGCACCCACGAGGACGCCGGCGCGGCCGGGGCGGAGCAGATCCGCCTCGACCCGGTCGCGGCGGCCGTCGCGGCGGTGGCGCGCGGCGCCGCGGTCGTCGTCGTCGACGACGCGGACCGCGAGAACGAGGGCGACATCGTCTTCGCCGCCCGGCACGCCACCCCGGAGCTCATGGGCTTCACCGTCCGGCACACCTCCGGGGTCGTGTGCGTGCCCCTGACCGGCGAGCGGGCGGACGCGATGCGGCTGCCGCCGATGGTCGCCGTCAACGAGGACGCCAAGGGCACCGCCTACACCGTCACGTGCGACGCCCGGGAGGGCGTGAGCACGGGCATCAGCGCCGCGGACCGCGCGCTCACGGCCCGGGTGCTCGCCGACCCGCAGGCCGGGCCCGGGGACATCACCCGGCCCGGGCACGTGCTGCCGCTGCGCGCCGCCGAGGGCGGGGTCGCCGCCCGGCGCGGGCACACCGAGGCGGCCGTCGAGCTGTGCTCCCTCGCAGGCCTCGAGCCCGTGGGCGTCATCGCCGAGCTCGTCCACGACGACGGGTCGATGATGCGCCTGCCGGCGCTGCGCGCGTTCGCCGACCGCCACGGGATGCCCCTGGTGAGCATCGAGGACCTGGTGGTGCACCTGCGGGAGCCGCGCCCATGACCCCCTCCGCCGCCCTGGTCGGCACCGAGCCCGTCGTGGTGCCCACGCCCGAGGGCCGGTTCGAGGTGGTGGGCTGGCAGCTGCCGGGCGGGCCGGGCGAGGTCGTCGCCGAGCACCTGAGCCTCACCGCGCCGCCCCCCGCCGGCTCCCTGGCGGGCGCGCCGCCCCTCGTGCGGCTGCACTCGGAGTGCCTCACGGGCGACGTCTTCGGCTCCTTCCGCTGCGACTGCGGACCCCAGCTGCACCTGGCGCTGCGCCGGATCGCCGCCGACGGCGGGACCCTGCTGTACCTGCGCAACCACGAGGGCCGCGGCATCGGCCTCGTCAACAAGCTGCGCGCGTACAAGCTCCAGGACGGGGGAGCGGACACCGTCGAGGCCAACGAGCTGCTCGGCCTGCCCGCCGACGCCCGGGACTACACCGCGGCCGCGGCGATCCTGCACCGGCTCGGGCTCACCCGGATCCGGCTGCTGTCCAACAACCCCGCCAAGGCGGAACACCTCGCGGACCTGGGCATCGAGGTGACCGAGATGGTCCCCAACGAGGTCCCGGCCCGCCCCGAGAACCACGACTACCTCGCCACCAAGCGCGACCGGATGCGCCACCGGCTGCGCCACGTGGACGACGCCGCCGGCGGGATCACCGACAGCGACAGCTTCAACGACGAGACCGCGTTCCACGAGACCACGTTCCACCAGACCACGCCCCTCGAGAGCACAGGAGAGAGCACCCCATGAGCGGACACGGAGCCCCCGACATCGACCTCAGCACCGCCGACGCGGCCGGCCTGCGCGTCGCCGTCGTCGCCTCGAGCTGGCACACGGTGATCATGGACGGGCTGCTCGACGGCACCCGCCGCGCGCTCGCCGACGCCGGGGTGGCGGACCCGACGGTCGTGCGGGTGCCCGGCAGCTTCGAGCTGCCCGTGACCGCGGCGCGGCTCGCCCCGACCGTCGACGCCGTGGTGGCGCTCGGCGTCGTGATCCGCGGCGGGACCCCGCACTTCGACTACGTGTGCTCCGCCGCCACCCAGGGCCTCACGGACGTCGCCGTGCGCACCGGCGTGCCGGTGGGCTTCGGTGTGCTGACCTGTGACACCGAGCAGCAGGGCCTCGACCGGGCGGGCCTGGAGGGCTCCCACGAGGACAAGGGCTACGAGGCCGCGGCCGCCGCTGTGCAGACCGCGCTGCTGCTGCGCGCCCTGCAGGTCTGACCGGCCGCCCCGGACGGCGCCCGCGCGCGGCGCCGTCCGGGGCGGCCGCGCCGACCCATTACCCTGGGAGGCGTGAAAACCTTCGAGACCCTCTTCGCCGAGATCAGCGACAAAGCCGTGACCCGACCGGAAGGCTCCGGCACCGTGCGGGAGCTCGACACCGGGGTCCACGGGATCGGCAAGAAGATCGTCGAGGAGGCCGCCGAGGTCTGGATGGCGTGCGAGTACGAGACCCCGGAGCAGGCCGCCGAGGAGATCTCGCAGCTGCTCTACCACCTGCAGGTCATGATGGTCGCCAAGGGCCTGCGCCTCGAGGACGTCTACACCCACCTCTGAGCGCCCCGCCGCCTCCGCACCCCGCTCCCACCGGGACGCTCCTGCCGGAGCGCCTCCCCTCGAAGCCGAGAAGGATCCCCATGCTGCGTGTCGCAGTGCCCAACAAGGGCGCCCTGTCCGAAGCCGCCGTCACCATGCTCAAGGAGGCCGGGTACCGGCAGCGCCGCGACTCGCGCGAACTGGTCCTCGTGGACCCCGAGCACCACATCGAGTTCTTCTACCTGCGCCCCCGCGACATCGCGGTGTACGTGGGCGGCGGGACCCTCGACGTCGGCATCACCGGACGCGACCTGCTCCTGGACTCCGGCGCCCACGCGGACGAGGACCTGCCGCTGAGCTTCGCCCGCTCCACGTTCCGCTTCGCGGGCCCCGCGGGCGAGTTCAGCTCGATCGCCCAGCTCGAGGGCAAGCGGATCGCGACGAGCTACGACGGGCTGCTGCGCGACTACCTCGCCGAGCGCGGCGTCGGCGCGTCCGTGGTCCGCCTCGACGGCGCCGTCGAGTCCTCCATCCGGCTGGGCGTGGCCGACGCGATCGCCGACGTCGTGGAGACCGGCAACACCCTGCGCGCCGCGGGCCTGCAGGTCTTCGGCGAGCCCATCATGACCTCCGAGGCGCTGCTCATCCGCCGCCGCACCGCCGAGGAGCCCGAGGGACTGGCCGTGCTGCGCCGGCGCCTGCAGGGCGTGCTCGTGGCCCGGCAGTACGTGCTGATGGACTACGACGTCGCCGAGGACCTCGTCGACGCCGCCACCCGGATCACCCCCGGCATGGAGGGCCCGACCATCGCCCGGCTGGGCCGCGGCAACGGCTGTGCCGTGCGCGCCATGGTCCCGAAGGCGGAGACCAACAAGGTCATGGACGCCCTCTACGAGATCGGTGCCCGCGCGATCCTGGTCTCCCCGATCCAGGCCGCCCGGATCTGACCCCGTCCCCCACCCGCCGCAGCCGAGGAGGTTCCGCCCGTGGGCGTTGCCGTACGTGTCATCCCCTGCCTGGACGTCGACGCCGGTCGCGTCGTCAAGGGCGTCAACTTCGAGAACCTGCGCGACGCCGGCGACCCCGTGGAGCTCGCCAAGCGCTACAACGAGGCGGGCGCCGACGAGCTGACGTTCCTCGACGTCACCGCGTCCT
>JAPSIJ010000635.1 GCA_031178805.1 Cellulomonas sp.
GGTGACGTCCTGCGCGGGCGCGGCGCCGGCCGGCTCGCTCGGCACGGGAGGCTGGGCGTGCGCCCCGCCCGTGGCCGGGGCGTCGAGGGAGGTGGTCATCCGCCCAGGGTAGTCCTCGCGCGGGCCCGGCCGGGGTCCGGTCTCAGCGCCGGCGCCGCACCAGGACGAGGTCGTCCCGGTGCACCAGCTCCCGGTCGTAGCCCTCCCCCAGGTCGGCCCGCAGCTCGGACGTGCTGCGGCCGAGCAGGTCGGGCGCCTCCTGCGCGGAGTACGCCACGAGCCCCCGCGCGACGACGGTGCCGTCCGGCCCGGCGATCTCCACCGGGTCCCCCGCCTCGAAGTCGCCCTCCACCGCGGTGACGCCCGCCGGCAGCAGCGACTTCCCGCGCTCGACGACCGCGCGGACCGCGCCCTCGTCCAGCACGAGCCGCCCGCGGGTGCGCGCGGCGTACGCCAGCCAGAGCAGCCGGGTGGACGCGCGCCGGCCGGTGGCGGCGAACCAGGTGCCGACGTCGGCGCCGTCGAGGGCGGGCGCGACCTGCGCCGCGGAGGTGAGCACCACCGGGATGCCGGACGCCGTGGCGATGGCCACCGACTCCAGCTTGGTCACCATGCCGCCGGTGCCGACGCCGCTGCCGCGGGCGGTGACGTCGATGCCCTCCAGGTCGCGCGGCCCGCGCACCTCGGTGATCCGCCGGGAGCCCTCGCGGGTGGGCGGCCCGGTGTAGAGCCCGTCCACGTCGGTCAGCAGGGCCATCGCGTCGGCGTGCACCAGGTGCGACACCAGCGCGGCGAGCCGGTCGTTGTCGCCGAACCGGATCTCGTCCGTGGCCACCGTGTCGTTCTCGTTGACGATCGGCACCACCCCGAGGTCCAGCAGCCGGTCCAGGGCGCGCTGCGCGTTCCGGTACTGGGTGCGGCGCATCGTGTCGTCCGCGGTGAGCAGCACCTGCCCGACCCGTAGCCCGTGGTCGGCGAACGCGCGGGTGTAGTGCGCCACCAGCAGCCCCTGCCCCACCGAGGCGGCGGCCTGCTGCGTCGCGAGATCCCGCGGCCGCCTCGCCAGGCCGAGCGGGTCCATGCCGGCCGCGATCGCACCGGACGAGACCAGCACCACCTGGTGCCCGCCGGTGACGCGCGCGGCGAGCACGTCGACCAGCGCCCGCAGCCGCGCCGGGTCCAGCCGCCCCGAGCCGTCCGTCAGGGAGGACGAGCCGACCTTGACCACCACGCGGCGGACCTCGGGCAGCAGACGGCGGTCGGACAGCGCGGCGGCACTCACGGCTGCATCATCCCCCGCACGCCACCCCGTCCGCCCCACCCGCCCGCGGACCGGACGGCCCGGCGACGCCCCCCGCAACACCGAGTGGAGAGTTCGGCCGGACACGCCGGGGCGTGTCGGGCCGAGCTCTCCACTCGGTGACGCGGACGCGAGGACGCGAGGACGCGCGGACGCGCGGACGCGCGCGGGTCAGTCCTCGCGCCAGAGGCCGGCCTCGCGCTCGGTCCAGAGCTCGGCGCGGGCCTCGGCCTTGGCGTCCATCCGCTCCTTGTACTCCTGGCGCTTCTGCCCGCGGGTG
>JAPSIJ010000636.1 GCA_031178805.1 Cellulomonas sp.
CGCGGTGAGGCGCAGGCCGCCGCCGAGCGCGCGCAGGGCGAGGCGCGTGCCGCGGCGATCAAGGCGGAGTCGGACGCGTACCAGCAGTTCCCCGAGTCGGCGCGGCTGCAGATGGTGCTGGACGCGCTGCCCAAGGTCGCCCAGCCCTACGCGGACGCCCTCGGCAGCATCGACGGCATCACGATCATCGACAAGGACGGCGCCTCGCGGCTGCCGGGCCAGGTGTCGACGGGCGTGCAGGAGCTCGCGACGCTGCTGAAGTCGCAGACGGGCATCGACGTGCTCGACCTGCTCCGCGGGCTGGGCGGCGACCGCGGCGCGACCGGGCACGGCACGCCGGTGACCGCGGCGTCCGTCGCGGCGCACGAGCTCGACGGCTCGGACGGCACCGCGCGCTGACCCGGCCCCGGGCGGCGGGCTCAGGCCCGCCGCCCCCGGCCGTCGGCACCGCCTCACCGGCTCCGGGCACGGGCGGTCGAGGGTCGGGCACGGGCCGCGACCGGGAGGAGGAGGGGGCGTGGAGCGCACCGAACAGGCGCGGCACGAGCACGCGCCGCGGGGCCGCCGGCGCCGCCGGCGCGTGCTGCGGGTGCTCGCCTGGCTCGCCGGCACCGTGGCCGTCCTGGTCCTGGCGGTCGTCGTCGCGTTCCAGGTGAGCTACTGGCCGACGACGCTGCTCGTGCGCTACTCCCCCGACCTCAACGGCCAGGCGGCGCTGGAGGCGCTCGAGGCGCACGTGCCGGACGACGTGACCGGCGTGCTCGACGAGGAGTACGCGCCCGACGACGCCGACGCCCGGCTGGACGTGTTCTTCCCGGACGGCACCGACGGGCCGCTCCCGACGGTCGTGTGGATGCACGGCGGGGCGTTCGTCGCGGGGACCAAGGTGGGGACGACGGCGTACGCGCAGATCCTGGCCTCGCACGGGTACACGGTGGTGTCCGTGGAGTACACGAAGGCACCCGAGGGCCGCTACCCGCACCAGGTGGAGCAGGTCGCCGCCGCGCTCCGGCACCTCGTCGCCGACGCGGACCGGCTGCACGTCGACCCGGACCGGGTCGTGCTGGCCGGCGACTCCGCGGGAGCCCACATCGCCTCCCAGTCGGCCCTGGCGATCGCCGACGACGCCTACGCGGAGGCGGCGGGCCTGCCGCAGCCCCTGGACGCGGACCAGCTCCGTGGCGTCGTGCTCGCCTGCGGCGCCTTCGACCTGACGATCCCGGACTACTCGGACGGGCTGATGGGCCGGGTCCAGCGCGACCTGCTGTGGGCGTACACGGGCGAGAAGGACTTCGAGCACGACCCCGAGATCGCCTACGCGTCGATCCCGCAGAACGTCACCTCCGCGTACCCGCCGACCTTCATCACCGCCGGCAACGACGACCCGCTGGAGCCGCACTCGCGCTCCCTCGCCGCTGCGCTGCAGGCCCAGGACGTGACGGTCGACCCGCTGTTCTTCCCGGCCGACCACCAGCCCGCCGTCGGCCACGAGTACCAGTTCGACCTGGACCGGCCCGAGGGCCAGGAGGCGCTGGACCGGATCCTCGCGTTCCTCGCCGAGGTCACCGCGGCGCCG
>JAPSIJ010000637.1 GCA_031178805.1 Cellulomonas sp.
AGGGTGTTCGAGATCTGCGGCCGCGAGCGGTGGATGCGGGTGGCCAGCTCGTCGTGCGTGCAGCCGAAGTCGTCCAGCAGCTGCTGGTACGCGGCCGCCTCCTCCAGCGGGTTCAGCTGGGAGCGGTGCAGGTTCTCCAGCAGCGCGTCGCGCAGCAGGTCGGCGTCGTCGGTGTGCCGGACGATCGCCGGGATGGTGGCCAGGCCCGCGGCCTGGGTCGCGCGCCAGCGCCGCTCCCCCATGATCAGCTCGTAGCCGTCGCCGACGGGGCGGACGACGACGGGCTGCAGCACGCCGATCTCCTGGATGGAGCCGACGAGCTCCTCCAGCGCCTCCTCGTCGAACACCGACCGCGGCTGCTTCGGGTTCGGCCGGATCGACCCCACCGGCAGCTCCGCGAACGAGGCGCCCGGGACGGGCACGAGCCCGCCGTCGTCGTCGGCGTCCGCCGCGTCGACGGGGGCGTCGACCCCGGAGGACCGGTCGCCGGTCCCGGCCGACCCGTCGGTGCCGGCGGTCGGGACGCCGTCCGGGTGATCCGCGTCCGCGTCGGACTCCCCAGGGGCGTTTGCGCTGGTCAGGGCGCTGTCGGCTGCCTCTGCGGCCTCGGCCGCCCGCTCGGCGGAACGGTCCGGGAAGAAGACGTCGACGGGACGGCTGCCCTCCGGGCTCCTGGTCTCCAGCCCCGTGGGGATGAGGGCACCCAGGCCGCGGCCGAGTCCCCGGCGCTTCTCGCTCACACGTCCTCCTTCTGCCGGGTCGCGGTCGTACCGCGCTCGGCGAGCTCTCGCGCCGCCTCCAGGTAGGCGAGCGCACCGCTCGAGCCCGGATCGTACGTCAGCACCGTCTGGCCGTAGGACGGCGCCTCGGACACCCGCACCGAGCGGGGCACGGTCGTCCGCAGGGTCTTCTCCGGGAAGTGCTCCCGGACCTCCTGCGCCACCTGCTGGGACAGGTTCGTCCGGCCGTCGTACATGGTGAGCAGGATCGTCGAGACGTGCAGCCCGCGGTTCAGGTGCGCCTGGATCAGCTCGATCGACTTCAGCAGCTGGCTGAGGCCCTCCAGCGCGTAGTACTCGCACTGGATCGGGATCAGCACCTCGTCGGCCACCACGAACGCGTTCACCGTCAGCAGGCCGAGGCTCGGCGGGCAGTCCACCAGCACGTAGTCGATCCGCGGCTCCCCCCGGGCCACCCGCTGCTCCAGGTAGGCGGTGAGGGACCGGCGCAGCCGGGTCTCCCGCGCCACCATCGACACCAGCTCGATCTCCGCCCCGGACAGGTCGATGGTCGCCGGGACGCACCAGAGGTTCGGCACGTCCGGGCTCGCGTGCACGGCGGTCTCCATCGGCGCGCCGTCCACCAGGACGTCGTAGACCGAGGTGACGCCGGCGTGGTGGTCGATCCCGAGGGCCGTGGACGCGTTGCCCTGCGGGTCGTTGTCGATCACCAGCACGTGCAGGCCCGACTGGGCCAGCGCCGCCGCCAGGTTGACGGTCGTGGTGGTCTTGCCGACGCCGCCCTTCTGGTTCGCGACCGTGATCACGCGGGTGTGGTCCGGCTTCGGGAACCG
>JAPSIJ010000638.1 GCA_031178805.1 Cellulomonas sp.
AGCACGCTGGCCAGCCCGACCACCAGCGCCGTCACGGTGAGGAGCACGGACTCCGCCGCGACCATCCGCACCAGCTGCTGCCGGGTCGCGCCCGTCCGCCGCAGCAGCGCCAGCTCGGCGCGGCGGGAGCCGACCAGCTGGACCAGGGCGTTGCCCGCGCCGACGGCGACGAACGCGAGGAGCGCGATCAGCAGGGCCAGGGACAGCCCCTGCTCCCCCGCCGCGGCGTCCCGGACCGACCGGGCGTAGCCGGCGACGTCCGTGGCCCCGAGCCCGGCGCCGGCGACCGCCGCCCGGATCCCCGGCACGTCGCCGGGGGCGTCGGCCCGCACGAGCAGCGTCGCGTCGGACGCCCCGGCCGCGAGCGCGGGCCCGACCAGGTAGTCGCCGAGGCCGAGACCGCGCTCGTACACGGCGACGATGGTCAGCGTCCGCTCGGCGCCGTCCAGGCGCACGTCGACCGGGTCGCCGACCGCGGCGAGGCCCGTGAGCGCCGCCTCGCTGCTGACCGCGATCGTGCCCTCCTGCGCCAGGTCGTCGAGCGACCCGGCCCGCACGTCGGCGTCGACCAGCCCGGCGCCGGCCGGGACGGTGCGCAGCGCGGTGGCCTCCCAGGACAGCCCGTCCAGGAACGGCAGGTCCTCGTCCTCCTCCTCGACGCGGACCTGCGCCGGGAGCAGCGCGGTCGTGCCCACCTCCGCGACCCCCGGCAGCGCGGCGACCTCCGCCGCCTGCGCGTCCGTGACCCCGTCGGGGGCCTGGACCACCAGGTCGGCGGTGAGGGACTCGCGCACCTGCTGCTCCGCGGCGTCCACCACGGCGCCGTTGACGCCGGACTGCACGGTGCCCAGCGCCAGCAGCAGCGCGAGCGGGACGACCACGCCGGTCAGCCGGCGGGAGAACCCGCGGGCGTTCGCCAGCGCGAGCGTCGGCACCGCGTGCGACCGGCCCGCGGTGAGCGCGAGCCCGCGCTCCGCCGCCCAGCGGACCAGCAGCGGCCCGATCAGCGCCGCCGAGATCAGCAGCAGGAACGCCGAGGTGGTGGCCGCCGCGCTGCCGAGCAGCCCCGGCGCGACGAACGGCACCCCCGCGACCACGAGGCCGCCCACCGCGAGGACCGCCGCGGTCGTCGCCCGCACCCGGGACACCCCGCGCGGCTCGACCGCCGAGCGCTGCACGGCGCTCGCCGGGCTGAGCCGGGCGCTCTCCCGCCCGGCCAGCCGCGCCCCGAGCAGGGCCGTCGGCACCAGGAGCAGCAGCGTGCCGAGCACCGGCCAGGGCGACAGCGGCACCGCCGACCCGGCGGGCACGATGCCGCCGGACTCCAGCACGCCGCGCAGCAGCGGGGCCAGGCCCAGGCCGGCGACCGCCCCCACCGGCGCCGCGACCGCGAACACCAGCAGCACCTCGGCGGTGACGAGCTGCCGCACCTGCCGGGTCGTCGCCCCGACGGCGCGCAGCAGCGCGAACTCCCGAGCGCGGGGCCGCAGCGCCCCGGCGAACGTGGAGGCGACGACCAGCAGCGCGATCAGCACCGCGGTGCCCGCGAACGACGACGCGACGGTCACCA
>JAPSIJ010000639.1 GCA_031178805.1 Cellulomonas sp.
TCGTCGGCGGTGAGCGCGGTGCTGAACAGGTCGCCGTCGTCGAGGACGGCCTCGACCAGCGCGGCCTTGCGGGCCTGCAGGGCGACGACCTTCTCCTCGATGGTGCCCGCGGCGATCAGCCGGTAGACCATCACGGGCTTGTCCTGGCCGATGCGGTGGGCGCGGTCGACGGCCTGCTGCTCGGCGGCGGGGTTCCACCACGGGTCGAGCAGGAACACGTAGTCGGCCTCGGTGAGGTTCAGCCCGGTGCCGCCGGCCTTGAGGCTGATGAGGAACACGGGGGCGTCGCCGGTGCGGAACTCGTCGACCACCTCGGCCCGCCGGGTGGTGGAGCCGTCGAGCGAGGTGAACGGGATGCCGGCGGCGGTGAGCCGGTCGGCGGCGAGGGCCAGGTAGGAGGTGAACTGGCTGAACACCAGGGCGCGGTGCCCCTCGGCGACGACGTCGGCGAGCTGCTCGAGCAGGGCGTCGAGCTTGCTCGACGGGACGCCGGTCTGGGTGGGGTCGATCAGCGTGGCGTCGAGGGCGAGCATCCGCAGCAGGGTCAGCGAGCGGTAGACGATGAACCGCTGCCGGTCGAGGTCGTCGATCAGCCCGAGCAGCTTCTGCCGCTCGCGCTGCAGGTAGAGGTCGTAGACGTCCCGGTGGGCGGGCGCGAGCTCGACGGTGAGGGTCTGCTCCTGCTTCTCGGGCAGGTCGGCGGCGACGACGTCCTTGGTCCGGCGCAGCAGGAACGGCCGGACGCGCCGGCGCAGCCGCTCGAGCCGGCCGGTGCGGATCCGCTCGGCGGACTCGGGGAGGTCCCCGGCACCGGCGCCGCCGGCGATGCCCGCGCGGGCGTCCTCGATGGGGCGGACGTACTGGCGGCCGAACGTGGCGGCGGGCGGCAGGAGGCCGGGCGCGACGATCGCCAGCAGGGCGTGCAGCTCGGTGAGGGAGTTCTCGACGGGGGTGCCGCTGAGCGCGAGGGCGAACGGGGCGCCGAGGTCGCGGGCGGCCTGGTGCACGCGGGAGGACGCGTTCTTCACGTGCTGCGCCTCGTCGAGCACGAGCCCCGCCCAGCCGACGGCGCGGTAGGCGTCGGCGTCGAGCCGGAGCAGGGCGTAGCTGGTGACGACGACGTCGGCGTCGGCGGCGAGCGCGGCGACGGACGCGCCCGCGGCCTCGGTGGCGGTGGCCCGGTGCACGCGGAGCCCCGGGGTGAACCGGGCGGCCTCGGCGACCCAGTTCGGGGTGACGGAGGTGGGGGCGACGACGAGGAACGGGGCACCGGCGGCGCGCCCGGCGGAGCCCTCCTCGACGGCGTGCTGCAGCAGGGCGAGGCACTGCAGCGTCTTGCCGAGGCCCATGTCGTCGGCCAGCACGCCGCCGAGCCGGTGCCGCCACAGGAACGCGAGCCACGCGAACCCCTCGGCCTGGTACGGGCGCAGGTCGGCGTGCAGCCCGCGGGGGAGCGGGACGGGGCGCGGGGCGTCGCCGGCGGCGTCGGCCAGCAGGCCGCGCCACGCGTCGGGCGGCTCGGCGTCGTCGGCGAGCTCCGCGAGGTCGGCCCAGAGGCTGGTCTGG
>JAPSIJ010000640.1 GCA_031178805.1 Cellulomonas sp.
CCGTCTGGGTGGGGCACGCGGAGGCGATGGTGCCGATGCAGCGGGTCACCATCAACGGCCGGTACATCCGCAACGTGTTCGGCTCGTCGGTCGCGGTGCCGATCTGGAAGGGCTTCATGACCCGCACCCTGGAAGGCCAGGCGGTCCCCGGGTTCGCCGCCGCCGGTCCGGACGAGGTGCTCGGCCGGCAGGTGCCCGTGCCGTGGGTGGTCGGCCGGGACGAGGCGTCCGCGCGGGCGGCGCTGGAGCAGGCCGGCTTCCGGGTGGTCGTGGGCGCCCCGGGGCCCTCGGCCGCGGCCCCGGGGACCGTCGGGGCGCAGCGCCCGTCGCGGGCCGCCCCGGCCGGCTCCACGGTGGTCCTGGTGCCGTCGACCGGCCCGGCGCCGCCCGCTCCCTGACCGCGCGCGGGCCGCGGCACCACCCCAGGGTGATCCCCGGTCCACCCGCGGGCGGACCCCGCACCGCGCGGGACCCGACCGGCGGCCGACGCGGCTGCCCCCGCCCGGCTCCTAGCGTCGAGGGCATGAGGACCACCGCCCCCCGCACCCGTCGTCGGCTCGGCGCCACCGCCGTCGTGACCGGCGCCGTCCTCGCGCTGACCGGCTGCGCGGGCCCGCTCGCCGAGGCGCTCGGCCGGGCCCCGGAGGCCCGCACGCAGTCCTACGCCACCGGCGCCGCCGCGAAGGCCGACGGGGACCTGCCGGACTGGGTGCCCGACGACGCGGCGGACGTGCGGGTCGTCGCCAGGCCCGGCGGGGCGGAGCGGATCGTGGCGATGGCGGCGGACCTCGCCGCGCTGCCGGAGGAGTGCGCGCCGGTGTCCCCCGACCGGCCCCTCGGCGCGCGGCCGGTCGTGGCCGCGAGCAGCGACGCGGCCGGCGGCGAGGCGGCGGAGGACCCGGCCGACTTCCGCACCGTCTCCACGCTGCGCGCGGACTGGTGGCCGGTCGAGGCCGAGCAGGACGCGACGGTGCTCTGCGGCGCGTGGTGGGTCGGCGAGCGGGACGGGACGCTCTACGCGTTCACGCCGGAGCGCCGCACCGTCCCGGTGGGCTGAGCCGGGCCGGCCCGCGCGGGGGTCCAGCGGGTCAGGCGGTGGCGGCCAGCGCCAGCGGCTCCTCGGCCAGGGTCACCAGGACCTGCTCGCCGGTCTCCTCGTCCACGACCAGGACCGCCCGCGCGCCGCAGCCGCACACGACCTCGACGCCGTCGCCGTCGTCGAACCAGATGCAGAAGTGCCGTCCAGTGCTCATACCCCGACGGTACGCACGACCACCGACACGGCCGAGCTCCCCTTCCCGCGTGTCGCCGGACGCCTCAGGCGCGCCCCTCGCCCGCCGATGGGAACCGGAGCACGACGAGGGGGACTTCCATGAGCATCCAGGCCACCGACGGCATCGCCGGCATCCACCAGCGGATCGCCGCGATCCAGGCCGGCATCGGCGCGCTCGCCCCGGCGGGCGCCACCGGCCCGGCGACCGGCACGGCGAACAGCGAGGCCGCGTTCGCGCAGGAGCTGTCCGCGGCCGTGGGCGCCACCGCCGACGCCGCGCCCGCGTCCACGGG
>JAPSIJ010000100.1:0-3861 GCA_031178805.1 Cellulomonas sp.
GCCCTCGGGGTGGACCACACCGTCGTCGCGCTGCTCGGCGGCACGGGCTCCGGCAAGTCCAGCCTGTTCAACGCCGTCGTGGGACTGGACTTCGCCGAGGTCGGCGTCAAGCGGCCCACCACCTCCGAGGCCACCGCGTGCGTGTGGGGCGCCGGCGGCGACGCGCTGCTCGACTGGCTCGACGTCCACCCCGACCGCCGCATCGAGCGGGAGAGCGCCCTCGACGGGGACACCGAGGCGCCCCTGCGCGGCCTCGTGCTGCTCGACCTGCCCGACCACGACTCCATCGAGGACGCGCACCGCGAGGCCGTCGACCGGCTGCTGCCGATGTCCGACCTGCTCGTGTGGGTCGTCGACCCGCAGAAGTACGCCGACGACTCCCTGCACTCCGGCTACCTGCGCGGGCTCGTCGGGCACGAGGGTGCCATGCTCGTCGTGCTGAACCAGGTCGACGCCGTCCCCGCCGAGCAGCGTGACGCCCTCGTCGCCGACGTGGCCCGGCTTCTCGTCGAGGACGGGCTGACCGGCGTCGAGGTCCGCGCCACGTCCGCCCGGACCGGGGAGGGCGTCGCCGAGATGCGCGACACCCTCGCCGAGGTCGTCGGCCGGCAGAGCCTCGCCGCCCGGCGCGGCTCCGCGGAGATCGCGGACGCCGCCCGGCTGCTGCAGGCCGAGGTCGCCGACGCCGAGCCGCCCGCCGAGGCCCTCGACGTCACCCCCGTCGCCCTCACCCTCGCCCAGGCCGCCGGCCTGCCGGCCATCGCCGACGCCGTGGCCGCCGTCGTCCGCGGCAGCGAGGTGCCGCTCCCGTCGTTCGTCTCCGTGCAGGAGGGCACCGTCGCGCTGGCGCGCGGGCAGTGGACCGACGCCGTCACCGGCCGGCTGCCGCGCCGGTGGGCGGAGTCCGTCCGGGACCGGCTCGCCGGCACCGAGGAGATCCGCGCCGCCGCCGACGAGGCCCTGTCCCGGGTCGCCGTCGTCGCGCGGCGCTCCCGGGCCGCCGCCGTGCTCACCGCCCTCGCCGTCGTCCTCGGCCTCGGTGCCGTCGCGGCCGGGGCGATGGCCGTCGGCCAGGCGCTCGACGCCGGCGGGCTCGCCGACCTCGTCCGGCCCGCGTGGCCGCTCGCCGCCGGCCTGGCCGTGCTCGCCGTGCTCTGCGTCGTCCTCGCCGCGCGCGCCCGCCGGTCGGCGGCCCGCCGGCGCGCCGAGGCCGTGCGGCGCGACGGCCGCGAGGCGCTCGAGGACGTCGCCCGGCGGTGCCTCGCCGAGCCCACCGCCGCCGTGCTCGCCGAGCACCGGCGCGTGCGGGAGCTCGTCGCCGGCGCCCTGCAGGCCTGACCGCGTCCCGGGCGGGCGCCGAGCCGTCCACAGCCGCGCGTCGCGTGCGTCGTCCCCAGCTCCGTGCCCGCCGCGTCCCGGTGCGGCGGTCCGGCGCGGCAGCCTGCGTCCCACGCCGG
Organism: Cellulomonas sp.; assembly: GCA_031178805.1. Lineage (GTDB taxonomy): Bacteria > Actinomycetota > Actinomycetes > Actinomycetales > Cellulomonadaceae > Cellulomonas. The sequence goes on from JAPSIJ010000100.1 coordinate 1,458, forward strand.
CCGACCCGCGCCGGCCCGGACGAGGAGGACGCATGGCGGTCAACGAGCTCGATCTCACGGTGGTCGGCTGGGTGGGCAACGAGCCCCTGTACTACCGGGGCGAGGACGGCGGGGTGCCGTTCACCCGGTTCCGCGTCGCCAGCACCCCGCGGGTCTACGACCGGGAGCACGAGGCGTACGTCGACGGCGGCACCAGCTGGTTCACCGTCAAGGCCTTCCGGTCCCTCGCGCGCAACGTCGCCGACTCCGTGCGGCGCGGCGACCCCGTCGTCGTGCACGGGCGGCTCGCCCTCACCGAGTGGCTCGCGCCCGACGGGACGCCGCGGACCACCGCCGAGCTGACCGCCGACTCCGTGGGGCACGACCTCTCGCGGGGCACCACCCGGTTCAGCCGGACCGTGCACGAGCAGCGCGGCGAGGCGGCCGGGGCGGGGCGCGGGGAGCAGCGCACCGACGGCGCGGCGGACCCGGGGGCACCGGGCGCCGGGTCCGCGGCCGGCGGCCGGCCGGTCGACGTCACGGGGGCCCTCGTCCTGGCCGACGAGGACGAGTCCGTGGCGGTCGCCGGGTGAGCCCGCGCCGGGCGGCGAGCGGGCACCGGCGGGCGAGGGGCCGTGTCCCGGCGGCCCGGATCGCCTAGGCTGGGGGATCGCGACGTCGCCCGGCGCCGCCGACTCCGTCCCCACGGACCCGGCAGCCCGCGACGGCCGGGCCCCACGGGCGCCCGACGCGCACGACCTGAGCACCCGACGAGCACCGAGGCGGACGAAGAGCCAGTGGCTGAGTTCATCTACAGCATGTACAAGGCGCGCAAGGCGCACGGCGACAAGGTCATCCTCGACGACGTCTCGCTGAACTTCCTGCCCGGCGCCAAGATCGGCGTCGTCGGGCCGAACGGCGCGGGCAAGTCGACCATCCTCAAGATCATGGCCGGGCTCGACCAGCCGTCCAACGGCGAGGCTCGCCTCAGCCCCGGCTACACCGTCGGCATCCTGCAGCAGGAGCCGCCGCTGAACGAGGACAAGACGGTCCTCGGCAACGTCCAGGAGGGCGTCGCCGAGATCAAGGGCAAGATCGACCGGTTCAACGAGATCTCCGCCCTCATGGCCGAGCCGGACGCCGACTTCGACGCCCTGCTCGCCGAGATGGGGCAGCTGCAGGAGGCCATCGACGCCGCCGACGCCTGGGACCTCGACGCCCAGCTCGAGCAGGCGATGGACGCCCTGCGCTGCCCGCCGCCGGACGCCGACGTGAAGGTGCTCTCCGGTGGTGAGCGCCGCCGCGTCGCCCTGTGCAAGCTCCTGCTCGAGAAGCCCGACCTGCTGCTCCTCGACGAGCCCACCAACCACCTGGACGCCGAGAGCGTGCTGTGGCTCGAGCAGCACCTGGCGTCCTACGCCGGCGCCGTGCTCGCCGTCACCCACGACCGGTACTTCCTCGACCACGTCGCCGAGTGGATCTGCGAGGTCGACCGCGGGCGCCTCTACCCCTACGAGGGCAACTACTCCACGTACCTGGAGAAGAAGCAGGCGCGCCTGGAGGTCCAGGGAAAGAAGGACGCCAAGCTCGCCAAGCGCCTCAAGGACGAGCTCGAGTGGGTGCGGTCCAGCGCCAAGGGCCGCCAGGCCAAGTCCAAGGCCCGTCTGGCCCGCTACGAGGAGATGGCGGCCGAGGCCGACCGGACCCGGAAGCTGGACTTCGAGGAGATCCAGATCCCGCCGGGCCCGCGCCTGGGCAACGTCGTCCTCGAGGCCAACGACCTCGAGAAGGGCTTCGGCGACCGGATGCTCATCGACGGGCTCAGCTTCACGCTGCCCCGCAACGGCATCGTCGGCGTCATCGGCCCGAACGGCGTCGGCAAGACCACGCTGTTCAAGACCATCGTCGGCCTGGAGCCGCTCGACGGCGGCTCCCTCAAGGTCGGCGAGACCGTCGCGATCTCCTACGTCGACCAGTCCCGCGGCGGCATCGACTCCAAGAAGACCCTCTGGGAGGTCGTGTCCGACGGGCTCGACTTCATCAAGGTCGGCAACGTCGAGATGCCGTCCCGCGCCTACGTCGCCTCCTTCGGCTTCAAGGGCCCGGACCAGCAGAAGCCCGCGGGCGTGCTGTCCGGCGGCGAGCGCAACCGCCTGAACCTCGCGCTCACCCTCAAGCAGGGCGGCAACCTGCTCCTGCTCGACGAGCCCACCAACGACCTCGACGTCGAGACCCTCGGCTCCCTGGAGAACGCCCTGCTGGAGTTCCCCGGCTGCGCCGTCGTGGTGTCCCACGACCGGTGGTTCCTCGACCGGGTCGCGACGCACATCCTCGCCTACGAGGGCACCGAGGAGAACCCGTCGAGCTGGTACTGGTTCGAGGGCAACTTCGCCGCGTACGAGGAGAACAAGGTCAGCCGCCTCGG
>JAPSIJ010000100.1:3961-7376 GCA_031178805.1 Cellulomonas sp.
GCGACGTCGTCCGTAGCGTCGACGACATGCCCGCCGACCCGCAGCACCCCGCCGACCGGCCCGCCGACGACGGCGCCGGGGCGCCCGGTGCCGCGGCCGTGGCCGCGCTGCTGGACCCGGCCCTGCCGCCGGGCGTCGCGCTGACCGAGGCGCTCGACGGCACGGCGACCGGGGCGCCGCTGGTCCGCCTGCTCGAGGCGCTGGAGCCCGACGCGCTCGACGACTTCCAGCTCGTGGAGGTCGTCGCCGCCGCCGGCCGGATGGCCGGGTGGGTGCGCGCCGTCCAGGCGCGGTACGCCGCCGCCCTGTCCCGCCGGCCCGCGATGCGGCCCCTGCCCCGGAGCACCCCTGCCGGCGTCACCCCGTTCACCGCCGTCGACGTCGCCGCCCAGTCCCTCTCCCTCCGGCTGCGGCGGCACCCCCGTGAGATGGCCGACCTCGTCCGCGACGGGCTCGCCTTCGACGGCGTGCTCGCGCCCACCGGCGCCGCCCTCGCCGCCGGGCGGATCGACGTGCCCAGCGCGCGGGCGATCGGCCGGCGGCTGCACGACCAGCCGTGGCAGGTCGCCGTGCCCGTCCAGGAGGCCGTCCTGCCGCGTGCCGAGCACCAGACCGCGTCGGCCGTCCGGCGGGACCTCGAGCGCACCCTGCTCCGCGTCGACCCCGAGCACGCCGAGGAGCGGCACGAGCAGGCGCGCGCCGAGCGGTCCGTCTCGCACCCGCGCGTCCTGCCCGACGGGATGGCGGCGCTCTCGGTGGTCCTCCCGGCGCCCGAGGCGGTGCGGGTGGACACCGTGCTCGAGTCCTGCGCCCGCACCGCGCGCGCCGCCGGGGACCCGCGCACCCTCGCCCAGCTGCGCGCCGACGGGCTGGTCGACCTGCTGCTCGGCGCCCCGGTCGCTGCGGCGGGCACGGCGGCCGGCACGAAGGGCGCACCGGCGGACGCCGTGGTCACCGGACCGGCCCCCACGGACCCGGCGCCCACGAGCGCCGGACCCCGCGACCCGCGGACGCACGTGCTCGTCACCGTGCCGCTGTCCACGCTGCTCGGTGCGGACGACGGACCGGGCGAGCTCGCCGGGTACGGCCCCGTGAGCGCCGTGCAGGCGCGGGCGCTGGCCCTCGGCGGCACCTGGCAGCGGCTCGTCACCGACGACCTCAGCGGCGCCTTGCTCGACGTCGGGCGCACCCGCTACCGGCCGCCCGCCGCGCTCGCCGACCACGTCAGGCACCGCGACCGCACCTGCACCGCGCCCGGGTGCGAGGTCCCCGCCGCGCGCGCCGACCTCGACCACACCGTCGAGTACGGCGGACGACCACGCCGCCGCGGCGCCCCGCCCCTCGGTGACCCCGAGGACCGGGAAGGGCCGCCGGGCACCACCTGCGCGGCCAACCTGGGTCCCGCGTGCCACCGCCACAACCGGATCAAGACGGAGACCGGGATGCGGCTGCACCAGCAGTCGCCGGGTGTCTTCGTGTGGGCCGACCCCACCGGGCACCGCTACCGCGTGCAGCCGGGGGTGTCCGAGGTGACCGAGCACCTGACCGCGCCCCGGCCCGCCGGAGCCGAGGAGCCGGACGGCGAGCACGGCCCGCCGGAGGACGTCGCCGGCACGGTCGGCGCCGACACGGTCGGCGTCGACGGCGGCGCCGAGGGGGCCGACGAGGCAGGCGACAGAGCGGACGGAACCGACGGAGCCGATCGAGCCGACCAGGTCGACCGGGACGAGAACCGGGACGACGGGGTGGACGACGTGGACCACTCAGACAGGACGCCGCCGTTCTGACCGCACCGCGCGCCGGTGGCGTGCGCCCGGCAGGATGGGCGCATGGTCGACGCCACGGACAGCCCGGCGCCCGTGACCGGCGCGGACGCCGCACTGGTCGACGCGCTCGAGCGCCTGCACGCCCGCCTGCGCGACCTCGCCCTGCCGCTGGAGGTCCCCGACGCGGCGGTGGCTCGGCAGGACCGGACGGCGGCGCTCGACCAGGTCGACGACTACCTGCTGCCCCGGCTGCGCGCGGCCGGCGCACCGCTGCTGGTCGTGGTGGGCGGCTCCACCGGGGCGGGGAAGTCGACCCTGGTGAACTCCCTGCTCGGCGAGCGGGTGACCGACCCGGGCGTGCTGCGTCCGACCACCCGCTCGCCCGTGCTGGTGCACCACCCGCTCGACGCCCGCTGGTTCTCCAGCGACCGGGTGCTGCCGGGGCTGCCGCGGATCACCGGCTCGGGCGGCGACACCTCCCCGGAGCCCGGCGTGCAGGCCGTGCGGCTCGTGCCGAGCGGCGCGCTGCCCCGCGGCCTCGCCCTGCTCGACGCCCCGGACGTGGACTCGGTGGAGGCGGCCAACCGCCGGCTCGCCGCGCAGCTGCTCGCCGCCGCGGACCTGTGGCTGTTCGTGACCACCGCAGCCCGGTACGCCGACGCGGTGCCGTGGGACCTGCTGGACGGGGCCGCTCGCCGGCACGCGCAGGTCGCCCTGGTCGTGGACCGGGTGGACCCGGGCGCCGAGGCGGCCGTCGCGGACCTGCGCCGGATGATGGACGCGGCCGGACTCTCGTCGGCGCCGCTGTTCGCCGTCGAGGAGGGGCTCGGCGAGGACGGCCTGCTGCCGGAGCTCGCGGTCGGCGAGCTGGCCGCCTGGCTGTCGGACCTGGGTGACGCGGAGGCGCGGGAGCGGGTGGCGCTGCTGACCCGGGACGGGGTCGTGGACGATCTCGGCCGGCGGGCGCTGCAGCTCGCCGCCGCGGCCGACGGCCAGGTGGTCGCGGACGCCCGCCTGCGCGACGCGGTGTCCCGGTCGTACGCGGAGGCGGCGGCACAGGTCACCGCGGCGACGTCGGACGGCGCGATGCTCCGCGGCGAGGTGCTCGCGCGGTGGCAGGAGTTCGTCGGCACGGGCGAGCTGCTGCGGTCGGTGGAGCAGCGGGTCGGCCGGGTGCGCGACCTCGTCGTGGGGTTCGTGCGCGGCCGGCCGGCGGCGGCCCCGCCGGTGGAGCAGGCGATCGCCCACGGGCTGGCCGCGGTGGTGCTGGACGCGGCGGACGCGGCGGCGGAGCGCACGCACGCGACGTGGCGCGGCGACCCGGCGGGGGCGGCGCTGCTGCCGGACCTGGACCTGTCCCGGTCGTCGACGACGCTGCGCGCGGAGGTGGAGCAGCAGATCCGCGCCTGGCAGTCCGACGTGCTGGACCTGGTGCGCGAGCAGGGCGTGCAGCGCCGCGGCACGGCCCGCGCGCTGTCGTTCGGCGTGAACGCGCTGGGCGTGAGCCTGATGGTGCTGGCGTTCGCGTCGACGGGCGGGCTCACCGGCATCGAGGTGGGGATCGCGGGTGGCACGGCGGTGGTGGCGCAGAAGCTGCTGGAGGCGGTGTTCGGCGACGACGCGGTGCGCCGGCTGACCGCGGCGGCGCG
>JAPSIJ010000101.1 GCA_031178805.1 Cellulomonas sp.
CCGGATCTCGACCTCCGCGGCGCGCACGCAGCGGCTGCCGAGGTCGAGTCCGACCATGTGGGTCCTGGCCATGAACGTCCTTCCGTCGGTGACAGGTGCCGCGGTGCGGCGGGGATGCGCCCTCGGGGCCGGCTCAGCGGGGAGGGCGGGCGGGGCGCGACGTGGTCACGAGCGCTTCACCGCCTCGTCGGTCGCGTGCTCCTCGGTCCAGATGACGGTCCAGATGCCGTCGGCGAGCGCCGGGAAGTGCGGTGGCCGCAGCACCCCGTCGAGCCGGTCGTCGTACTCGTACCTCTTGACGTAGCCGGACCGGACCTGCCCGCTCGGCGCCTGGTGCGCCACCGTCCCCCGGAACCGCTGCGCGACGGAGCCGTGGATGCGGAGCGTCCCCTCGAGCCCCGGCGCGGACCACTGCTGCACCCGCACCGAGCCCTGGAGTGCCAGCAGCGCGGCGGAGACCTGGATGCCGGAGGCCGGTTCCACCGCGCCCGTCGTGGGGTCGGCGTACCGGGTGGGCCAGCCGGCGACGGGGGCGGACTCCGACGGCGGCGCCCACATGAAGCCACCGGCGGCGTCGGAGATCGCCGTCATGGTCACCAGCCGTGGCCGGAAGATCTCGATCCCCCGGCCGGCGACGATCCCGACCACGTCGTCCCCGTGGTTGCCGCCGGCGAGGACGACGTCGCCCGTGAGGACCACGGACTTGTCGGCGCCGAACGTGACGCGCCCGTGCGCGACGCCCTCGAGGTAGAGGTTGCCGAAGCCGGCGTGCTTGAGCGCCGTCCCGAACGAGACGTCCGACTGGTACGAGGCGTTCTCGACGGGCACCTGCCCCGCGTAGGTGCCCAGCGGCAGCGCGCGGCCGCTCGGCCCGCCGATCTCGCCGGCGTAGAGCTCGCGGGACGTGCCTGCGTCGGCGGCGACGTCCGCCACGTACACCAGACCGTCCTCCGGCACCGGCACGGTCGCGCCCTCCGCGGAGCCGAGCTGTCCGGCGCCCGTCCCGGGGAGCCCGCAGCCGGACGGCGTCGTCGCTGCGGTCGAGTCCTTGCTCCAGACGGTCATGGTGCCGTCCTCGTGCAGGATGATCCGGGTCGCACCGGAGTAGCGGCAGCCCTGGCTCTCCGCGACCACGGACAGCTCGGTGATGCGCGGCATGGTCAGCGTCCCTGCCTCGTAGACCGGCGCGGTGCTGAAGGTCGCGTCGTGGTGCGCGTCGCTCAGGCAGTTCCGCCACGTGCTCGCGGCGTGCGGGTCGATGGACGCGCACCGCGGGTCGGAGGTCGACAGCCGTCCCTGGAAGACCGCTCCGGTGGAGCGGATGGTGTCGTTGGAGTGCACCCGGCCGGCCAGGACGTCCCCGACGGTGAACCGCGGTTCCAGGCAGTCGGCGATCAGCGAACCGCCGGTCGGCACGTAGGTCCGGGGCTCGCGCGCGATGTCCGCGGAGCTCCAGGCCCAGGTGACGGCGGGGTCGTCCGCGCCGCCGCCGCCGCAGGCCCGGGACGTGTGCTGCGTGCCCGGGTAGCGGGTGTTCTCCGGGTACGCGGCGTCGTCCTGCGGGTCGGCGAGCTCGTAGTCCGAGAAGTACAGGTAGTCCGAGGTCGACGGGTGGGCGATCCGGGCCTGCAGCGTCCGGTACACGTCCCGGGAGCGCCCGACTGCTTCCAGCAGGATCTCCCGCTGCACCGGGTCGTGCCGGACCACCCGGTAGTGGAACGACGGGGTGTCCGGCGATGCAGCCGCCCCGGCCTCCACCGCGACCCAGCCGACGGGCGTGCGCCCGGTGTGGTTGCTGCAGGCCGGCTGCCCCGCGCCGTCCAGGGGCAGCAGGACGTCGGGGCCGGCGGCGGCGGGGTTCTGGCAGTAGTTGTCCGGGTCGGTGCTGGCCGGGTCGGCGTGGTCGAGGTAGTCGCCGTCCAGCCGGAGCCGGGTCAGGAAGTCGTGGATGCCCGACTGCGCGGCCGCCTCCGCGGCGGTGCTGTCCTGCTCGAGCCGGGAGAACCGCACGCTCGCGGTGAGGTAGGTGAGCGTGCCCAGCAGCAGGACGGACACGAGCAGGAACGCCCCCAGGACGGCGACGATCGTCATGCCGGCGTCCCCGGGCCGGCCCTCAGGGGCGCGGCGTCGGACGAGGCGGGAGAGGTGCGGGACGGGGTGCATGGTCAGAACCGGCTCCAGTCGGGCAGCGAGACGCGGCGCAGCACGGTGGTGGGCCCGGTGCCGGCGCCCGTGGGCTTCTCGGCAGTGACGACGACCGAGACCTCGACGGCGTCCACCGCCGCGAGCTCCGTGCTGGTCAGCGCGGCGGGCGAGCCGTCGGCGGGCAGCGGTGCCCCGAGGGCGTCGACGTAGCGGAACAGCCGCTCCCCGACGCCACGCGCGACCACCAGGTCCTCGTGCAGCTCGGGGCAGGCGACGACGTCGCAGTCGTAGGACCACCCCGCGACCGAGGACCCGGGGTCCGGTCGCTGGCTGATCCGGTGCAGCACGCCGTCCCGGACCGTGAACGTGATCAGAGTGGGTCCGGCGGGGTCGGTGCCGTGCCCGGTCGGGTTGTCCACGTTCGCGTAGAAGACGATCTCGCTGCCGCTCGCGGCGATCAGCGGGACGTCCCCCTCCACCCGGTCGGACAGCGTGCTGGGCGCGATCGCCTGCCCGAGCGCCCGGGAGAGCCAGCTCACCGCCGAGCGTGCCTCGTCGACCTGGCCCTGGCGTGCCAGGTTCTGGGCGTTCCCGCTGACCAGGCCGATGGTCAGGGAGGCGACCAGGGCCAGCACGACCGATCCGACCATCATGACGATGACCAGCTCCGACAGCGTCATCCCGGCGTCCCCGGTGGCCCGCACCGGGCGCCGCGGCCTCACGGGACCACCAGGCTGATCGACGCCTGCCCACCCGCGGCGAGGGCGACCGTGCGGTAGTCGGCCCCGGGCGGCACCGCTCCCGTGCCGGGGTACGCGCCCCACTGGCCGGGGTACGCGTCCGTGATCGTGACGCGGGTGCCGCCGGAGCCTGCATCGGGCGAGACGACGACCAGCTCGCCGTCCGGGCGCACGACCGTGATCAGGCTGCTGGACGTCGCCGCCCCGCCGAGGTGCACGGTCAGGGTCCCGGCGCGCGCGTAGGCGAACGACGCCCGGGAGATCTGCGTCGGGACGACGCCGTGCAGCGTCTGGGCGGGGGTGCTGTTGCCGGACGGGTCCACGTAACCCGTCGTCACCAGTGTCACGGCGTACTGGCTGCCCGACGGTGCGGCTCCAACCGCGGCGACCGCGCAGCCGGCGGCGTCGGTGGTGGCCGTCTCGACCTGCGACCCGTCGGCGGCGGCGACCCGGGCCGTGACGCCGGCCACGGGCCGGTTGCGCTCGTCCCGGACCGCCACGGCGACCAGGGCGTCCTCGGTGTCGGGGGCGACGTCCCTGTGGGGCGCGAACACCTGCCGGAGGACGTACGGCGCCGCCGTCCCCATCGCCTCCCAGGTCACCGTCACCTCGACCTCGGTGGCGCGCTTGGTCGCGTAGGTGCTGCCGCCCTCGCACGCCGACGTCGCCCCGAGCGTACGGAGACCGGCGCGGCGGTCGACCGTGTACGTCATGCCGTCGACGACGTAGCCGGCGGGGTCGCCGGCGGGCAGGTCGGGGTCGAGCGGGTGCGCGTTGGTGACGACGCCCTCCCCGGCGACCGCCTCGGCAGCCGCGGGCGACACGGCGAGCCGCTGCCGCACGAAGTCGAGCTCCCGGGCCGCGAGACTCGCGGCGACGACGCGCGAGCGGTTCGCGACGGTGGCGGCCTGCCCCTGGACCAGCGCCGTGGTGCCGATCACGGCCATCATGCCCAGCAGCAGCGCCGCGACGACGACCTCGACCATCGACATGCCGGAGTCGTCGCCGCGCGGGCGGCGACGCGGACGCGGCCCTGCGGGCCGGGGGTGGGGGGACAACGGGGACGCTCCTTCCGGGGTGGGCGCTGCGGGGTACGGTCGGACGGATCGGGTGGGGCCGCATGCACCGCGGCCCCACCCGGTCGTGTCAGCAGGTGCCCTTGCTCAGGCCCTCGTCGCTGTACATCCAGTCCTTGTCGACCCCGTCGGGGTGCGTCACGCCGATGCACCAGTCCGTGCGGCTCAGGGTGCCGCCGGAGGTGCGCGGCACCACGTCGCCGGTGCCCTGCATCTGGACGCCGTCCGACACGGGGCCGAGGTCCTGCGGCGTCGCGGCGGACCCGTACGACAGCACGTACCGGTCGCCGGTGATGTCGACCTTGAGCCCGGCGAGCTCCGACGCGCTGCTGTCGACCCAGAGCGTCGCGATCTCCTTGCCGAGCGTGGACACGTCGGACTTGGCCGCGGTGTCGTTCGCCTTGGCGCGCTGGTTCAGGAACAGCGGGATGGCGATGGCGGCGAGGATGCCGATGATGATGATGACGACGAGCAGCTCGACGAGCGAGAAGCCCTCGTCCTTGCGTTCCGTCGCGCGGGTGATGCGCCTGAGCATGGGGTCTCCTTGGTGGGATCTGCTTTTCCGGGTGCCGGCTCCGTGCCCCCTGCGGGACCGCCTGCCGGCCGGCGGTCCCCGTCGTTGCGGGCGTCAGGTGCTCACTGCACGACGTCCGAGATCGCGAAGATGGGCAGGTAGAGGGCGATGAGCATCGCGCCGACGATCAGGCCGACGAAGACGATGAGCAGCGGTTCCAGCACGCTGGTGAGCGCCTTCGTGGCGGCGTCGACCTCCTGGTCGTAGAACCCGGAGACCTTCGACAGCATGGTGTCGAGCGACCCGGAGTCCTCGCCGACGGCGACCATCTGCCGCAGCATCGTGGGGAACACCGGCTCCTCGGCGAGCGCGTCGCCGAGGGACCCGCCGCCGCGCACCGCCTCGCTGACCCGGGCGACGGCCTGCTCGATGACGACGTTGCCGCTGGTGGCGCCGACGGTGTCGAGCGACGGGACGACGGGGACGCCGACCCGGGCCATCGTGGCGAGGTTGCCGCTGAACCGGGACAGCGCGACCTTCGACAGCAGCGGTCCGAACACCGGCAGCCGCAGCTTCAGGGGGTCGAGCCGCTCGCGGACCGCGGCGTCGTTGCGGTGGTTCCGCCACCACCACGCGCCGACGCCGCCCGCCACGGCCAGCGGGACCGCGAGGACCTTGAGCGCGTCCGCCGCGGTCACCAGCATCTGGGTCGGCAGCGGCAGGTCCGCCCCGAGGTTCGCGAACATGTCCTGGAAGATCGGGACGATGAACAGCAGCATCGCGAGCACGGCGACGCCGGCCATGGCCAGCACGACGACGGGGTAGACCATCGCGCCGGTGATCGCGCGCCGCAGGGCGATCTCCTTCTCCAGGGTCGTGGCGACGGCGGACAGCACCTCGTCGAGGAACCCGCCGCTCTCCCCGGCCCGGACCATCGACAGCGTGACGGGCGAGAAGATCTTCGGGTGCTGCGCGAGCGCGTGGGACAGCGGCTCCCCGTCGGACACCTGCTGCTCGACCGACTGCAGGATCTCGCCGAGCGGGGTGCCCTCGGCCTGGGTGCGCAGCACCTGCAGCGCGCGGGGCAGCGACAGCCCGGCGTTCACCATGGTCGCGAGCTGCCGGATCGCGATCGCCACGTCCTTGCCCTTGGCGCGCTTGGCGCCGAAGCGGATCTCCCGGTTCAGACCGGAGGCCGACACCGGTTCGATGGCGGTCGCGTTCAGCCCGAGCTCGCGCAGCCGGGCGGCGACGGCCTCCTGGTCGGGCGCCTCGATCCGGCCGGTGACCGGCTTGCCGTTCTTGCTCAGGACGGTGTACTCGAAGGTCTGCACGGCCCGTCACCCCCCGCCCAGCGGGGCGGCGCCGGCGCGCAGGCCGGGGTCCCCCTGGATCATCCGGGCCGACCGGCCGCACATCTGCGCGAACTGGTCGACCTGGCGGGCCTTGGCGACGCCCTCCTCGAAGCTGATCTCCCCGCGGCGCACCAGGTCCGCGAGGCTCTGGTCGAGGGTGTGCATCCCCTGGTCCGCGCCGCTGTGCAGCACGGAGTACAGCTGGTGCAGCCGCCCGTCGCGGACGAGCGCCCGCACGGGCGACGTGGCGACGAGCACCTCGGTGGCGACCGCCCGGCCGGGGCCGTCCTGCCGGCGGCACAGCGTCTGGGAGACGACGCCCTGCAGGGACGCGGCGAGCTGGGTGCGGACCTGGGTCTGCTGCTCGCCGGGGAACTCGTCGACGATGCGGTGGATGCTCGACGCGGCGTCCTGGGTGTGCAGGGTGCCGAACACCAGGTGGCCGGTCTCGGCGGCGCGCAGCGCGATGCCCATCGTCTCGGCGTCGCGCATCTCGCCGATCACGATGATGTCCGGGTCCTGCCGCAGGGCGCGGACGAGCGCGGCGTAGAACGAGTGGGTGTCCGTGCCGACCTCGCGCTGCGTGACGATGCTGCGCTTGGACCGGTGCAGGAACTCGATCGGGTCCTCGATCAGCACGATGTGGTCGGCCCGGCTGGAGTTCGCCAGGTCGATGATCGAGGCGAGCGTCGTGGACTTGCCCGAGCCGGTGGGCCCCGTGACCAGCACCAGGCCGCGCGGCAGGCCCGCGAACTGGTGCACCGAACCGGGGATGCCGAGCTCGTGCAGCGGCTTGATCACCGACGGGATCAGCCGGAACGCCGCGCCCAGGCCCTCGCGCTGGTGGTAGTAGTTCACGCGGAAGCCGGCGCCGGTGTCGAGCGTGTACGACAGGTCCAGCTCGAGGTCCCGCTCGAACCGCTCGCGCTGGTGGTCGGTGAGGATCGTCGGCAGCGTGGCCCGCAGCGCGGCGTCGGTGAGCACCGGCCAGCCCGGCACCGGGGTCATGTTCCCGTCCACCCGGTACGCGGGCGGCAGGCCGGCCGCGAGGTGCACGTCGGAGGCCCGCGCGGCCACCGACTGCCGCAGCAGCTCGTCGAGGTCGAAGGCGCTCACGCGACCACCCGCAGGATCTCCTCGAGGGACGTCTGCCCGAGCGCGGCCTTCTGCCAGCCGTCGTTGCGCAGCGTGACCATCCCCTGCTTCGTCGCCGTCCGGCCGATGTCGGACGCGGACGCGCCGGCCACGGTCAGCCGCTCGATCTCGTCGGTGACGGACATGACCTCGTGCAGGGCGACGCGGCCGCGGTAGCCGGTGTGCGAGCAGCCGACGCAGCCGACGGGCCGGTACAGCTCCGGGGCGGGCTCGCCCTCGAGCCACGGGAAGCCCGCCGACAGCAGCTCCTCCGGCGTCGGGGTGTACGGCTCCCGGCACCGGTCGCAGAGCCGGCGGGCGAGCCGCTGGGCCACCACGCAGTCCAGCGCGGAGCCCACCAGGTAGGGCTCGATGCCCATCTCGACGAGCCGGGTGAC
>JAPSIJ010000641.1 GCA_031178805.1 Cellulomonas sp.
CCGTCCGGGGGACCCGTACAACCGAACGGCCTTCCCGGTCGTCCACCTCACGACAGGATCGGCGGAGCGGGAGGACGACGGTGGACCACGGAGACGCGGCGGTCGCGGCGCTCGCCCGCGAGCGGGGCGGCGCCCTGGTCGGGTACGCCTCCCTGCTGACGGGCAGCCTCCGCGACGCCGAGGACCTGGTGCAGGACGCGCTGGTCAAGACCATGCTCCGCTCGCGGTCCGGCGTGGACCTGGACGTCGCCGAGGCGTACGTGCGCCGCACGATCCTCACCACGTTCGTCGACGGGCACCGCCGGCTGCGTCGCTGGCGGGACGCCGTGCCGCGCCTGGGGCACGAGTCCACGCTCCCCGTCCCGGACGCTGCGGACCGGGTCGCCGCGCAGGTCGACGTGCGCGCCGCCCTCGGCACGCTCCCCCGGCGGGAGCGGGCCTGCGTGGTGCTGCGGTACTACGACGACCTGCCGCTCGCGGACATCGCCGAGGCCCTCGGCGTGAGCGTCGGGGCGGTCAAGCGCTACCTGTCCACCGGCACCCGCGGGCTCGAGAGCCTCCTCGGGCCGGTGCGCGAGCACGCCACGCAGGACACGCACGACACCGAGAGGACCTCGCCGTGAACCTCGACCTCAGCCGCGCGCTCGACGACCTCGCCGGCAGCGCCGCCGCGCAGGGTGACCTCGGCCCGGTGGAGCGGATCGTCGCCCGCCGTCGACGCCGTCGCGCCGCGCGCCGTGCCGCTGCGGGCGCCGCGTCGCTGGCGGTGGCGGGCGGGCTGGTCCTCGCCGGGGCGGCGGTGGCGGACCTGCGCGCACCGGACGGGCAGCCCGCCGGCACCGGGCCGGCACCCACCGCCTCCCCCTCGCCTACGCGGTCGTCCACGCCGTCGACCGGGACGGGGCTGCCCGGGTGCGGGGAGCCGGTCCCCGCCCCCGCCGCCACGGCGACGCAGGCGCTCGGCGTGACCGGCGCCGCCCGGGACCGCTCGACGGGTGCGATCAGGGCGACCCTCACGCTGACCGGCGCGGCCGCGGCGGGGCTGCGGACGGCGGAGGTCCGCCTCTACGTGCCGTACGGCGGCGACTACGTGCTGGAGCTCGTGGACCTGCCGCCGGGCGGCTGGACGGACACCTCCGACGGGGCGAGCCTCGACGTGACCGGCACGGCGGAGGGCTGCCCGGGGATCGAACCCCTCGGGGGCACGCTCGTGGCGGCGGTCCGGACGCCGGACGGCGTGGTCGTCTCCGGGCCCGTGCCCCTGGTCGTGGAGTGACGCCCACCACGCCGGGTCGGTCTTCGGCGTGTGGCCGCACCTCGTGCGGGCCGCCACCGCCGTGGTCCGGCGGGTCCGTGCGGCTGCGGCTCAGACCTCGCGGTCCGCGGCCAGCGCCTCGACCACGGTCTCCCGGATGGTGAACACCTGCGTCAGCGCGGTGATCCGGAACACCTTGAGCAGCCGCTCCGAGTCGATCACCAGCTGCAGCCGGCCGTCGAGCCCGCGGACGCGCTTGAGCACGCCCACCAGCAGCCCCAGGCCGGTCGAGTCCATGAACCGCA
>JAPSIJ010000102.1 GCA_031178805.1 Cellulomonas sp.
GGCGGGTAGACGACCTCCTCGAGCGTGAGGCCGTGCGCGGCGACCACCGCGCCGCCCGGGTCGCGGCGGCCGCCCACGAGCAGCTCGGCGGGCCAGTCCACCCCGCGGCGGCCCTCCCCCACGGCCAGGCTCGCGCCGACCAGGGCGCGCACCATGCTGTGGCAGAACGCGTCGGCGCGGACGGTGGCCACCACCAGCCCGGCGTCCGGCCCCACGTCGGGCCGCTCCCAGGACAGCTCGTCGAGCGTCCGGATCGTCGTCGCCCCGGGGCGCGGCTTGCAGTACGCGGCGAAGTCGTGCCGGCCGAGCACCCGGGCGGCGGCCTCGTGCATCGCGGCGACGTCCAGCGGGCGGCGGGTCCACAGCACGTGGTGCCGGCGCAGCGGGTCGCGCCGCGCCGGGTCGTCGCACACCCGGTACACGTACCGCCGGGCGACCGCGGAGAACCGCGCGTCGAACCCCTCCGGCGCCACCGTCACCCGCGTCGCCACGACGTCCGCCGGCAGCACCCCGCCGAGCCGGGTGAGCAGCGACTCCTCCGGCGAGCGGTCGGACCGGCCCGGCACCGTGGCCCAGACGTCGGCCGGCACGTCGACGTGCAGCACCTGCCCGCGCGCGTGCACCCCCGCGTCGGTCCGGCCGGCGACCGTCACCCGCGGCGGCGCCTCCCCGCGGTGCGCCGAGCGGAGCACCAGCGCCAGGCCGTCCTCCACGACGCCCTGCACGGTGCGCAGCCCGGGCTGCCGGGCCCAGCCGGCGAAGTCCGTGCCGTCGTAGGCGAGGTCGACGCGCACCCGCACGGACGCGGCGGGCCCGGCGGCCCCGGGGTCCGCGGGCGCGTCGAGGGGCTGGTCGAGGGGCGCGTCGAGGGGCTGGTCGGGCACGCACCGAGGGTACGGGCCCGCACGCTGCTCTACCGTGGTCCGGTGCCCGTGCCCGCGACCGCCCCGTACACGCTCGCCGTCGACTGCGGGGGCGGGGGCATCAAGGCCTCCGTGCTGGACGCCTCCGGCACCCTGCACGCCCCCGCCGTCCGGGTGCCGACCCCGTACCCGCTGCCGCCCGAGCGCCTGGTCGAGACGATCGCCGGCATCGCCGCCCGCCTGCCGGCGTCCGACCGCGCGACGGTCGGGATGCCGGGGATGATCCGGCACGGCGTCGTCGTGGCGACCCCGCACTACGTGACCCGCTCCGGCCCGCACACCCGCGTGGACCCGGAGCTGGTGGCGCTGTGGGCCGGCTGCGACATCCGCGCCGCGGTCGAGGAGCGCCTGGGGGTGCCCGCGCTCGTGCTCAACGACGCCGAGGTGCACGGCGCCGGGGTGGTGTCCGGCACCGGCGTCGAGCTGGTGCTCACGCTCGGTACCGGCCTCGGGTCCGCGCTGTTCGACGGCGGCCGGGTCGCGCCGCACCTGGAGTGGTCGCACGCGCCGGTCCGCCGGAGCACCACCTACGACGAGTACATCGGGCAGATCCAGCGCGCCCGGCTCGGCGACGCCCTGTGGTCCCGGCGGGTGCGCCAGGTCGTCGAGGGACTGCGGCCCGTCGTGCTGTGGGACCGGCTGTACCTCGGCGGCGGCAACTCCCGGCAGATCACCCCGCAGGTGCTGGCGCGGCTGGGCGACGACGTCGTGGTCGTGCCGAACCAGGCGGGCATCGTCGGCGGCGTCCGCGCCTGGCAGCTCGGCGGCGCCTAGACCCGCGCCCCGGCGGCCTCGCGCGCGGACACGGCGTCCACCACGTCGAGCAGCACCCGCGTGAACCGCACCGGCGCGGTCAGCGACACCAGGTGCGTCGCCCCGGGCACCACCACCAGCCGCCCCTCCCGGCAGGCCCGCAGGAACCGGCGCTCCTCGCCGCGGAAGTGGTCGTAGCGCCCGTTCACCAGCCACACGGGCGCGCACACCCGGGCGAGGTCGGCGACGGGGTCCGCGGCCCGCATCTCGCGCAGCGCGTCGTCCACCACGTCCAGCGCGAAGCCGCCCGCGGCGACGTCCCGGGCCGCCTCCGCGGACAGCACCCGGTCGACCATGCCCTGGTTCAGCCCCGCGCCGGCGTCGGGCAGCCGGGCGATCCCGCGCGCGAGGACCGACCAGCCGTCGACCAGGACGGCGAGCGGGCGGGTGGAGCAGGAGGCGGCGACCAGCCCGGCCACCTGCTCCGGGTGCCGGGCGGCGTGCGCGATGGCGGTGTACCCGCCGAGGGACAGCCCGACGACGAGCGCGCGCCCGCCGACCGCGTCGACGCCGGCCGCCACGGCCGCCACCGCGCCGTCCAGCGTGAACCGCTCCCCGCGCCGCGCCCCGTGCCCGGGCAGGTCCACCGCGAGCGCCCGGCAGCCGTACGCCGCCAGCGCCTCGACCTGGGCGCGCCACATCGTCCGCGACGTGCGCAGCCCGTGCACCAGGACCACGGGGATCGTCATGGCACCCGACCGTACGAGCACCCCGGGGCCGGACGCGACAGGGCCCGGGCCGCGAGCGGTGCTCGCGGGCCCGGGCCCTGTGCTGCTGACGCGAGGATCAGGCCTTGTCGGCCTCGTCCGTCGTGTCCGCGGCCTCGGCCTCGGGGGCGTCGGTCGCGGTCGTCCCGGTCGACTCCTCGGCCGGGGCCTCGGTGGTCTCCTCGGCGGGGGCCTCCTCGACCGGGGCGGCCTTCTGCGCGGCCTTGGTGGCCTCGCGGACGACGGCCTGCTTCGGCGAGACGGGCTCGAGCACGAGCTCGATCACGGCCATCGGCGCGTTGTCGCCCTTGCGGGGGCCGATCTTCGTGATGCGGGTGTAGCCACCCTGGCGCTCGGCCATCTGCGGGGCGATCTCCACGAACAGCTCGTGGACGACCGACTTGTCGCGGACGACGGTCAGGACGCGGCGGCGGGCGTGCAGGTCACCGCGCTTGGCGAACGTGACGAGGCGCTCGGCGAGGGGGCGCAGGCGCTTGGCCTTGGCCTCCGTCGTCGTGATGCGCTTGTGCTCGAACAGCGCCGTGGCCAGGTTGGCCAGGATCAGCCGCTCGTGCGCCGGGCCGCCACCGAGCCGGGGACCCTTGGTGGGCGTAGGCATGGTCTTTACTCCTTGGTTCCAGTGATGGGCCGGCGGGACGCGTCAGCGCCCCGCCTCCCCGGCGTCAGTACTGCTCGTCCTCGGTGAAGTCGCCCTCGTCGCCGTCGTAGTAGGCGGCGGCGGTCGGGTCGAAGTCGAGCGGGCTGTCCTTGAGGGACAGGTTGAGCTCGGCCAGCTTCTCCTTGACCTCGGTGATCGACTTCGCACCGAAGTTGCGGATGTCGAGCAGGTCGGCCTCGGAACGCGCCACGAGCTCGCCCACGCTGTGGATGCCCTCGCGCTTGAGGCAGTTGTACGACCGGATGGTCAGCTGCAGGTCCTCGATCGGCAGCGCCAGGTCAGCGGCCAGCGCCGCGTCCGTCGGCGACGGGCCGATCTCGATGCCCTCGGCCTCGACGTTCAGCTCGCGGGCCAGGCCGAAGAGCTCGACCAGGGTCTTGCCCGCCGAGGCGAGCGCGTCCCGCGGGCTGATCGCCGGCTTGGTCTCGACGTCGACGATGAGCTTGTCGAAGTCGGTCCGCTGCTCGACACGCGTGGCCTCGACCTTGTAGGTCACCTTGAGGACCGGCGAGTAGATCGAGTCGACGGGGATGCGGCCGATCTCGGCCTCGTACGACTTGTTCTGGTTCGCCGACACGTAGCCGCGGCCGCGCTCGACGGTCAGCTCGATCTCGAGCTTGCCCTTCTCGTTCAGCGTGGCCAGGTGCAGGTCCGTGTTGTGCACCTCGACACCGGCCGGCGGGACGATGTCCGCCGCGGTCACGTCACCCGCACCCTGCTTGCGCAGGTACATCACGACCGGCTCGTCGTTCTCCGAGGAGACGACGAGGTTCTTGATGTTGAGGATGATCTCGGTGACGTCCTCCTTGACGCCCGGCACGGTGCTGAACTCGTGCAGCACGCCGTCGATCCGGATGCTCGTCACGGCGGCGCCCGGGATGGACGACAGCAGCGTGCGGCGCAGGGAGTTGCCGAGCGTGTAGCCGAAGCCCGGCTCGAGCGGCTCGATGGAGAACCGCGAACGGTACTCCGAGATGACCTCTTCGGTCAGGGTGGGGCGCTGTGCGATGAGCACTTCGGGGTTCCTCTCAGCGTGCGTCCGCCATATGACGCAGCGCAGGTGTACTCGCTGGCCGACTCGGGTCTCGGTCCACCCGGACGACCGGCCGGCACCGCCCGCGGGCAGGGGATCGCTCCCCCGCCCGCGGCGGCCCGGCTACTTCGTGTCAGACGCGGCGGCGCTTCGGCGGGCGGCAGCCGTTGTGCGCCTGCGGCGTCACGTCCTGGATCGAGCCCACCTCGAGGCCGGCGGCCGTCAGCGAGCGGATCGCGGTCTCGCGGCCCGAGCCGGGGCCCTTGACGAAGACGTCGACCTTCTTCATGCCGTGCTCGGCGGCCTTGCGCGCGGCGGCCTCGGCGGCCATGCCCGCGGCGTACGGGGTCGACTTGCGCGAGCCCTTGAAGCCCACGTCGCCGCCGGACGCCCAGGAGATCACGGCGCCGCTCGGGTCGGTGATCGAGATGATCGTGTTGTTGAAGGTGCTCTTGATGTGCGCCTGGCCGTGGGAGACGTTCTTCTTCTCCTTGCGGCGCGGCTTGCGCACGGAACTGCGGGTCTTGGGAGGCATCTGCTCGTTCTCTTTCGCTGCTCAGTGAGGTCGGTGCGTCCGACGCGGCGCGGGCGTGGCCCGGCAGGCCGCGGTCGGGCTACTTCCGGCCGGCCTTCTTCTTGCCGGCGACGGTGCGCTTCGGGCCCTTGCGGGTACGCGCGTTGGTCTTCGTGCGCTGCCCGCGCACGGGGAGCCCGCGGCGGTGACGCAGACCCTCGTAGCTGCCGATCTCGACCTTGCGGCGGATGTCCGCGGCGACCTCGCGGCGGAGGTCGCCCTCGAGCTTGAAGTTGCCCTCGAGGTAGTCACGCAGCGTGACGAGCTGGGCGTCGTCCAGGTCCTTGACCCGGACGTCGGGGCTGATGCCGGTCGCGGCCAGCGTCTGCTGGGCGCGGGTACGGCCGACGCCGTAGATGTAGGTGAGCGCGATCTCGAGCCGCTTCTCGCGGGGGAGGTCGACGCCGACAAGACGTGCCATGTGCCTTCCGGCTCCTGTACTTCTCCTCGGAGGTCTGCCGCACCGTCCTCCCGCCTGGCAGCGGGCCCCGGCCTCCGAGCCAGGGGTTCACCGGCCGCGTCCCGCTGCTCGCGGGGCACGTCGCCGGTTCGGCGGTGCGCTGGTGGCCGGCCCCGGGACGGGGTGCGGCCGGTGGTGCTGCTCGATCAGCGCCGAGCGGCAGGACCGGGGCTGGTCAGCCCTGGCGCTGCTTGTGGCGCAGGTTCTCGCAGATCACCTGGACGCGACCGTGCCGGCGGATCACCTTGCACTTGTCGCAGATCTTCTTGACGCTGGGCTTGACCTTCATGGCCTGTTCCTCCGCCGCCGATGCGCCCGGGACCCCGGGCCGACGGCGATGCTCGATCGGTCGATTTACTTGTAGCGGTAGACGATGCGCCCGCGGGACAGGTCGTACGGGCTCAGCTCGACCACCACCCGGTCCTCCGGGAGGATCCGGATGTAGTGCTGGCGCATCTTGCCCGAGATGTGGGCGAGCACCTTGTGACCGTTGGTCAGCTCCACGCGGAACATCGCGTTCGGCAGAGCCTCGATCACGCTGCCCTCGATCTCGATGACACCGTCCTTCTTCGCCATGTCCTCCGCTAACTCTTGTCCTGATCTTCCGTGCCCACGCCGGGCGCCGGACCACCGGTCCGCCGTCCGCCGTGCCTGGTGCGGCGGTCCTCGACCCCGCGGCGCCCGCGCACGCGCGCGGCCGTCGGGACGGCCGGGCTCGGGCGGGACGTGCGACAGCGACTGGGCGCACACCCAACGGACGAGCATACGCCATCCGGCCGCATCGAGGAAACCGCGGGCCGCGTCGTCAAGCGACGCGCCGCGCACCCCCGCACCAACGACGACGGGCCCGCGGGTCTTCCCCGCAGGCCACGGCGGTCAGGCGAGCGGCGCGACCGCGACCCCGCGGGCGGCGAGCTCGGCGGCCCCGCCGTCCACGGCGGTCAGCACCCAGATGCCGCCCTCGTGCAGCGCCACCGTGTGCTCCCAGTGCGCCGCGCGGGAGCCGTCGACCGTCACCACGGTCCAGTCGTCCTCGAGCACCTCGGTGCCGGGGTCGCCGCGGGTGATCATCGGCTCCACCGCCAGGCACATGCCGGGCCGCAGCCGCAGCCCGCGGTCGCGCGTCCGGTAGTTGAGGACGTCCGGCGGCTGGTGCATGGCGGAGCCGATGCCGTGGCCGACGTAGTCCTGCACGATGCCGAGGTCCGGGCCGTCGGCGTCCTCGACCGCCTGCTCGACGGCCTCCCCGACCGCGCCCAGGCGGTCGGCACCGGCCAGCGCGGCGATCCCGTCCCACATCGCGCGCTCGGTGACCGCGGACAGCGCGAGGTCCGCCGGGTCCGCCTCGGGCAGCACCAGGGTGAGCGCCGAGTCGCCGTGCCAGCCCTCGACCACGGCGCCGCAGTCGATCGAGACCACGTCGCCGGGCTCGAGCACGCGGCCCGACGGGATGCCGTGCACGACCTCGTCGTTCACCGACACGCAGATGGTGGCCGGGTAGCCCTCGTAGCCGAGGAACGACGGCGTCGCGCCGGCGTCCTCGATCACCCGGGCGGCGACGGCGTCCAGGTCGGCGGTGGTCACGCCGGGCCGGGCGGCCGCGCGGGTGGCGGCCAGGGCGTCGGCGACGACGAGGCCCGCCCGGCGCATCAGCAGCACCTGGTCGGGGGTCTTCAGCTCGATCCGCTCGCGTCCGAACACGTCCGGCTCCGGGGCGTCAGCCGACGTGGTCGGCGAGCGCGCCGAGCAGCCGCTCGGTCACCTCGTCGACCTCGCCGAGGCCGTCCACGCGCACCAGCAGCCCGCGCTCGGCGTACACGCCGGCGACGGGCGCCGTCTGCTCGGCGTAGACGTCCAGCCGGCGCCGGATGACCGGCTCGGTGTCGTCCGCGCGGCCCTCGATCTCGGCGCGCTTCAGCAGCCGCTCGACGACGACGTCCGCGTCGGCCGTGATCTCCAGCGCGGCGTCCAGCGACCGGCCGGACTCGGCGAGGATCGACTCGAGCTCGGCGACCTGCGCCACGTTGCGGGGGTACCCGTCGAGCAGGAAGCCGTGCGCGGCGTCCGGCTGCGCCAGCCGGTCGCGCACCATCGCGTTGGTGACCTCGTCCGGGACGAGCTCGCCGCGCGCGGTGAACTCCTGCGCGGTGCGGCCCAGCTCGGTGCCGC
>JAPSIJ010000642.1 GCA_031178805.1 Cellulomonas sp.
AGTGCGTGCCCTGGTGGAACTTCATCAGCACGTCGCAGGTGCCGACCGTCGTGCCCGCCGGCGCGTCGACCGCGGTGCCGGTGTCGCCCTCGATGACGGCGACGTCGTCGGCCGCGAAGACCTTGTGCCCCACGTGGTCCTCGTGCCGGCGCGAGGTCGTCGTGGCCGTCCGGGCGAGCACCTCGCTGGTGTAAGCGAAGGCCGGCCAGCCGGTCTCGCGGAACAGGACGGACGTGCGCGGGTCGTCGCCGTGCTCGTGGCCGAAGGTGCAGCCGCTCGCGTCACGGGCCGGGTGCCACGTCGGGTAGACCGCGCCGTCCGGGCCGTAGGTCCAGTACCGGGCGTGCACCTCGACCCCGCACTCCCCCGCGCGCGGTGCGTAGCCGGACGCCGATGCCGTCTGCAGCATCTGGTACGCGTGGCTGAGCGTCGCGCCGGCAGGCGGGAGCGACGTGCCCCAGCCGGGCGCGGCGGGCGCGGGGGTCGGCGCGGGCGCCGGGGTCGTCGGCGCGGGTGCCGGGGTCGTCGGTCGCGGGGCCGGGGCCGGGGTCGTGGGCCGGGGCGCGGGCGTCGTCGGCCGCGGAGCCGGCGTCGTGGGGCGCGGCGCGGGCGTCGTCGGCGCCGGGGCGGGGACGGCGGGCGACGCCGGCGCGGGCGTCGCCGTGGTCACGCAGGTGATGCCGTCGAGGCTGATCGCGGACGGGAGCGGGTTGGTGCCGGACCACGTGCCGGTCACCGTGACGAACGCGGCCCGACCGGTGCCCAGCGCGCCGTTGTACGGGCCGTTCCGGACGCTGACGTGCGTGCCGTCCTGGGCGGCGACACCGCCGAAGGCCTGCTCGACGCGCTGGCCGGCGCCCGCGGTCCAGCCCAGCGTCCAGGAGCGGACGGGGTCGCCCGTGTTCGTCACGGTCACGTTCGCCACGAACGCGCCGGGCCACTGCGCGGTGACGGTGTACGCCGCGCGGCAGGCGGCTGCGGCCTGCGCGCCGGAGGCGGTGGCCAGGCCCGTCAGGGCCGTCGCGAGGACGGCGGAGAGTGCGGTGAGTGCGGCGACGGCGCGACGGCGCGGTCGCACGCCGGAAGGCATGGACATGCGGTGGTTCCCTGGGTTCCGTGAGGAGGATCGGCAGCGCGTGCGCGCCTGCACCGACTCGCCGCGCCCAGGGTGCCCCCCGCTGAGCATCGACTCGCGGCGCCACGGTAACCGGGCGAAACCGGCGCCAGAAAGACGGTGTACCGATTCGTCCCGTCGTGATCTGCGCCACATCGGGTCGCGCCCCGACCGGGCCCGACCCGGCGCCCCCCGCGGACGCCCGGCCCTCAGCCCTCCCGGCCGAGCTCCGCCTCCGGACGCCAGTCGGGCGGGACGTCGCCGGTGACGGCCGCCGTCGCGAGCGCCTCCCCCAGCACCGGCGCCTGCTTGAACAGGTTGTGCCCGGCCACCGCCGTCACGCCGTCGCGGTGCCAGATGCCGACACCGTCCTCGCCCCACGGCAGCGCCGTGACCCAGCAGTGCACGTGCTCGACCGGCTCCGGCCGCAGGCCCGGCAGCGC
>JAPSIJ010000643.1 GCA_031178805.1 Cellulomonas sp.
ACGGCGGGACCGAGGGCCGGGAGGAGGGCCGAGCGAGATGAAGTTCGTGGTTCCCGAGTGGGAGCAGGTGCTGGTGTACCGGGACGGGCAGTTCGAGCGCGCGCTCGGCCCCGGCCGGCACCGGCTGTCGCGGCGTCGCCGCGGGTGGCAGCGGATCGTGCTGCGACCCCGGCTGCTCACCGTGCCGGTGCAGGAGGTGCTCACCCACGACGGGCTGTCGGTGAAGATCAGCCTGCTCGTGACGGTGCGCGTCACCGAGCCGCGGCTGTGGACCGAGGCGGTGCAGGACCCCGACGCGTTCCTGTACGCGGCGCTCCAGGTGGCGCTGCGCGAGGAGGTCGCGGCCCGCGCGCTCGAGGAGCTGCTCGCCGACCGGGCCGGGGTGCCCGACCGGATGCGCGCCGCCGTCGCGCAGGCCGCCGCCGCCACGGGTGTCGCGGTCGACGCGCTCGCGCTGCGGGACGTCGTCGTGCCGGCCGAGGTCCGCCGGGCCGCAGCGGCGGTCGTCACCGCGCGCGCCGAGGGGCAGGCCGCGCTGGAGAAGGCGCGGTCCGAGGTCGCGGCCACGCGGGCGCTCGCCAACGCGGCGCGGCTCGTCGAGACGCACCCGGGGCTGCTGCAGCTCCGGACGCTCCAGGCGGTCGAGGCCGGTGGCGCGACCGTGGTGCTGTCGACGGAGCCTGGGGCGGCGACGGCGCGGGCGACGTCCTGACGAGCGACGGGCGGGCGGGGTCCTGGCGACCCCGCCCGCCTGTCGGTCGCCGGGGACGCGCCGCGCGGCCACCCCGCACGAGCGGGCCAAGTCGCAGTACCGTCGGCTCGATCGCGCGAGTCCACGCACGCGGTGGCTCAGGGCCACGCGGCCGCGGATCGCCGGCCCGTGCAGCGCAGTCCGACATCGAGAGGGGACCTACGTGGGAGTCGCGGCGTACGGGTTCAAGGTGGCGGAGACCGCGACGGAGGTCCGCTACGAGATCCGGGAGGACCCCGACGGTGAGCCTCACGGCGTGCTGGTCATCGACAAGGCGCATCCGACCGACGCTTGGCGCGTCGAAGGGGAGCACGCGTCCACCGGGCTGGCGTCGCGGGTCGCCGCGAAGGTCCGCCGTCGGCATCTCTCCACCGGCCTCTGGCCCGAGCGGGCTGCGCACCAGGCATGACGCACCACGTCGAAAGGGACCCTGAGACCATCGTGCAGCGCATGCAGCGGGTGATCGACGAGGCCCGGCGCCGGAACGGGCCGATCGGCCCGGACGACATCGGCGTGCGCAAGGGCGAGCTGCCGACGATCACCGAGCTCGTCTCCACGCCCGAGGAGCGGGCGGCCCAAGCCCGCCGCGAGGAGCGGCGATGAGCACGCCCCTCAGTGACTTCCTCGACGCGATCGCCAAGCTCCCGGACTACAACGGGATCACGTTCCGCGGTCTCGCGGCGGACGCCACCGACCCCCCTCAGCTCGGCGTGGTCGCGGGCGTGCTGTCGTCGTCGCGCAGCGCCCGGGTGGCGTCCGAGAACTTCACCGCGGCGCGCCTGCTCGTCCTGCTGAACCGGACGGG
>JAPSIJ010000103.1 GCA_031178805.1 Cellulomonas sp.
GACACGCCCGCACGGGCAGGACCCGTAGCCTGACCCGCGTGACGGAGAGAACGCGGGGCTGGGTCGTCGGCCGGGTGGCGGGCGCGCCCGTGGTCCTGACCCCCAGCAGCCTGCTGACGGTGGGGCTGATCGCCGTGGTGTTCGCGCCGACCGTGGCGGTGCGCGCGCCGTGGCTCGGCACCGGGTCCACCATCGCGGTCGCCCTGGTGGTCGGC
Source organism: Cellulomonas sp. (assembly GCA_031178805.1). Taxonomy (GTDB): domain Bacteria; phylum Actinomycetota; class Actinomycetes; order Actinomycetales; family Cellulomonadaceae; genus Cellulomonas. The sequence goes on from JAPSIJ010000103.1 coordinate 216, forward strand.
GCGCTGCTGATGGTCTCCGTGCTGGTGCACGAGCTCGCGCACGGCCTGACGGCCCGGGCGCGCGGGCTGCAGGTGCGCGAGTTCGCCCTGACGTTGATCGGCGGCCACACCGCCTTCGGCGGCCGGATCACCCCGCTCACGGCCGGGCTGGTGGCCGTGGTGGGCCCGATCGCCAACCTGCTGCTGGCCGGGCTGCTGTGGCTCGCGGCGCAGGCGGTCGACCCGTTCGGCGTGCCGTCGCTGGTGCTGTACGCCGGCGCGTACAGCAACGCGTTCGTCGGGCTGTTCAACCTCGTGCCCGGGCTGCCGCTGGACGGCGGCCAGGTGCTGGAGTCGCTGATCTGGGCGGTCACCGGCGACCGCCGCCGCGGCACGCTCGTCGCCGGCTGGGCGGGCCGCGCGGTGGCGGTCGGGTTCGTCGCCTGGGTCGTGCTGGTGCCGCTGCTGCGCGGCGCCGCGCCGTCGCTGTTCGCGGTGGCGTGGGGGGCGATCGTGGGGGCGTTCCTGTGGTCCGGGGCGGGCCAGGCGATCGCGGCGGCCCGCACGTCCCGCGCCGTGGACGCCCTGCACGTGGGCGCGGTGGGCACCCGCGCGGTCGGCGTGCCGGCCACCGCCGTGCTGGCGCAGGCCGACGCCGCCCGCGGCCAGGCCGGTGCCGACGCCGTCGTGCTGCTGGCCCCGGACGGCCGCCCCGCGGCGTACGTGGACCCGCAGGCCGCGAACGCCGTGCCCGTCGCGGAGCGGGCGCACGTCCCGCTGACCGCCGTGGCCGTGGGCCTGCCCGCGGGCGCCGAGCTCGACGCGGGGCTGCACGGCGTCGAGCTGGTGCAGGCGGTCGCCGCCAAGCAGTCCTTCGCGCCCGTGCTGGTCGCCGTGCAGGGCGGCCGGGTCGTCGCGCTGGTGCGGGCGGCGGACGTCGCCGCGGCGCTGCGGGGCTGACGCCATGCCCACGGGGCCGGCGCCCGGCCGCAGGGCCGGCACCCCGTCGCGGGGCCGGCGCCTAGACTCGACCCCCGTGACCGACGACACCGCCGTGCCCGCGCCCGCTCCCGAGGCCGCCGCCGAGGACGCCCCCGCGACCGAGCCGGAGACGGCGCCCGAGACCGCCGGCCCCGACACCGCCGGCCCCGCCACCGCCGGCCCCGACGCCGCCGGCCCCACGGGCGCCGCCGAGCGGCGCGGCCCGCTGCGCGTCGGCGAGCGGGTGCAGCTCACGGACCCGCGCGGGCGGCTGCACACCATCACCCTCGCGCCCGGCGCGACGTTCCACACGCACAAGGGCTACTTCCGGCACGAGGAGCTGATCGGCGCGCCCGAGGGCACCGTCGTCACCAGCAACGGCGGCGTCGAGTACCTGGCCCTGCGCCCGCTGCTCAGCGACTACACGCTGTCGATGCCGCGCGGCGCGGCCGTGGTCTACCCCAAGGACGCCGGCCAGATCGTCGCGATGGCGGACATCTACCCCGGCGCGCGCGTCGTCGAGGCCGGCGTCGGCTCCGGCGCGCTGACCCTGTCGCTGCTGCGCGCGGTGGGCGACGGCGGCAGCCTGCACTCGATCGAGCGCCGGGAGGACTTCGCCGCGATCGCCCGCGGCAACGTCGAGACGTTCTTCGGCGGCCCGCACCCCGCGTGGCGGCTGTCCGTCGGCGACCTGTCCGACGTGCTGCCCGTGGCGGCCGCGCCGGGCGAGGTCGACCGGGTCGTCCTCGACATGCTCGCGCCCTGGGAGAACCTCGACGCGGTCGCCGCGGCGCTGGCCCCCGGCGGCGTGCTGATCGCCTACGTCGCCACCGCCACCCAGCTGTCCCGGCTCGCCGAGGACGTCCGGGCCGACGGCCGGTACACCGAGCCGCAGGCGTGGGAGTCGATGGTCCGCGGCTGGCACCTCGAGGGCCTGGCCGTGCGCCCGCAGCACCGGATGATCGGGCACACCGGCTTCCTGCTGACCACCCGCCGGCTGGCCGACGGCGTGGAGCCGCCCACGCGCAAGCGCCGCCCCGCCAAGGGTTCGCAGCCGGGGGAGGCCGCGCTGGTCGACGAGGCCGGCGACGTGGTGAGCAGCCGGTCCTTCCAGGAGGTGCCGGACGCCGAGTGGACGCCCGAGGCGCTGGGGGAGCGGGCCGTGTCGGACAAGAAGGTCCGCCGGGTCCGCCGCGACGTCGGCCAGGCGCCCGAGCAGGAGTGAGGCGGCCGGCCGCGGACGGCTCGCCCGGTCCCGGCGGGGCACCCGCCGAGCGATTGACAGGTGTGGTTAGGGTCGGGGCACGAACAGCCCCACAGCGCCGTGAGGTCGACCCGCGATCGGAGGTACCGCGATGACGGAACCGACAGCACGCGACCTGCAGCGCGAGCTCGCGCTCCTGGCCGCCAAGAACGAGCGCATGTCCGACGCGCTCGTCGCCGCCCGGGACCAGATCATCGAGCTCAAGCGGCAGATCGACGACCTGGCCAAGCCCCCGGGCACGTTCGCCACCTTCCTCGCCGCGCGCGAGGACGGCACGGTGGACGTGGTGTCCGCCGGCCGGAAGATGCACGTCGGCGTCAGCCCGGCCGTGGACCCGCACCGGCTGCGGCCCGGCCAGGAGGTCATGCTCAACGAGGCCCTCACCGTCGTCGAGGTCGGCGGCTACGAGCAGGTCGGCGAGCTGGTCACCGTCAAGGAGCTGCTCGGCACCGACCGTGCGCTGGTCGTCGGCCGCGGCGACGAGGAGCGGGTCGTCCGGCTCGCCGGGCAGGTGCTGGACGGCACCGTGCGGGTGGGCGACGCGCTCACCGTCGAGGCCCGCAGCGGGTTCGTGTTCGAGCGGGTGCCGCGCGCCGAGGTCGAGGACCTCGTGCTCGAGGAGGTGCCCGACATCGACTACGCCGACATCGGCGGCCTCGGCGCCCAGATCGAGCAGATCCGGGACGCCGTGGAGCTGCCGTTCCTGCACCCGGAGCTGTTCCGGGAGCACGGCCTGAAGCCGCCGAAGGGCGTGCTGCTCTACGGCCCGCCCGGCTGCGGCAAGACGCTGATCGCCAAGGCCGTCGCGCACTCGCTGGCCGAGACCTCCGCGGCGGCGCGCGGCCAGGAGGCCGCCGAGGCCAAGTCGTTCTTCCTCAACGTCAAGGGTCCCGAGCTGCTCAACAAGTACGTCGGCGAGACGGAGCGGCACATCCGGCTGATCTTCTCCCGCGCCCGGGAGAAGGCGTCCCAGGGGCACCCCGTGGTGGTGTTCTTCGACGAGATGGAGTCGCTGTTCCGCACGCGCGGCACCGGCGTGTCCAGCGACGTCGAGACCACGATCGTCCCGCAGCTGCTCGCCGAGATCGACGGCGTCGAGCGGCTGGAGAACGTCATCGTGATCGGCGCCTCCAACCGCGAGGACATGATCGACCCCGCCATCCTGCGGCCCGGCCGGCTGGACGTGAAGATCAAGATCGAGCGCCCCGACGCCGAGGGCGCCCGGGAGATCTTCGCGAAGTACCTCACGCCGGACCTGCCGATCCACGCCGACGACCTCGCCGAGCACCACGGCTCCGCCCGGGACGCCGTGGACGCGATGATCGCCCGCGCCGTCGAGCGGATGTACTCCGAGGACGACGAGAACCGCTTCCTCGAGGTCACCTACGCCAGCGGCGACAAGGAGGTCCTGTACTTCAAGGACTTCAACTCCGGCGCGATGATCCAGAACGTCGTGGACCGCGCCAAGAAGTCGGCGATCAAGGACCTGCTGGCCACCGGCCAGCGCGGCCTGCGCGTCGAGCATCTGCTCACGGCGTGCGTGGACGAGTTCAAGGAGAACGAGGACCTGCCGAACACCACCAACCCCGACGACTGGGCGCGCATCTCCGGCAAGAAGGGGGAGCGCATCGTGTTCATCCGCACGATCGTCCAGGACAAGAAGGGCGAGGAGGCCTCGCGCCGGATCGAGAACGTGCAGAGCACGGGCCAGTACCTGTGAGGCGCACCGCCCGGGCGCGGGGCTGACGGCCGGCCCGGGCGCCGGACGGTCGACCGCGCGCCCGGCCCTCGCGTCGCGCACGGCCGCCGGCCGTAGGGTGGCCCGGTGACCGTGCGCCGCGTGATGGGGATCGAGACCGAGTACGGCGTGCTGCAGCCCGGCCGCCCCACCGCGAACCCGATGCTGCTGTCCAGCCACGTCGTCGCCGTGCACGCCGCGGCGCGGGCCGGCGGCCGCACCAAGGCCCGGTGGGACTACGACGACGAGGACCCGCTGCAGGACGCGCGCGGGTTCCACCTGCAGCGGGCGGCGGCCCACCCGTCGCTGCTCACCGACGACCCCGCCCGCCCGGCGCCCTCCGGCGACGCGGACGGCCCGCAGGAGGTCGCCCGGTCCCTGGTCGAGGAGTACGAGGACCCGGGCGCGGCCAACGTCATCCTCACCAACGGCGCCCGGCTGTACGTCGACCACGCGCACCCCGAGTACTCCTCGCCCGAGGTGACCAACCCGCTGGACGCCGTGCGGTGGGACCGCGCCGGCGAGCTCGTGATGCTCGCCTCCGTGCGGGCGCTCGCGTCCACCCCGGCGCTGCCCGACGTCGCGCTGTACAAGAACAACGTCGACGGCAAGGGCGCCACCTACGGCACCCACGAGAACTTCCTCGTCGACCGCGCCGTCCCGTTCACGGATCTCGCCGCGCGCATCACGCCGTTCCTGGTCACCCGGCAGGTGTTCACCGGCGCCGGCCGCGTGGGCCTCGGCCAGCGCGGCGAGGAGCCCGGGTTCCAGCTCTCGCAGCGGGCCGACTACATGGAGGCCGAGGTCGGCCTGGAGACCACGCTGCGCCGGCCGATCGTCAACACCCGGGACGAGCCGCACGCCGACCCGGACCGGTGGCGCCGGCTGCACGTGATCATCGGCGACGCGAACCTGATGGAGGTGCCGACCTACCTCAAGCTCGGCACCACCTCCCTCGTCCTGTGGCTGATCGAGCGCGCGGCCGCCGGCGAGGCCGCCGACCTCGGTGCCGCGCTGGACCGGCTGGCCCTCGCCGACCCGGTCGCCGCCGTGCACACCGTCAGCCACGACCTCGCGCTCACGGAGCGGCTGCCGCTGGCGGACGGCCGCCGGCTCACCGCCCTGGAGGTGCAGCAGGAGTACCTGGCGGTGGTGCGCACCGCGCTCGGCCGGGGCGCCCGCGGCGTCGACGACCAGACCGCCGACGTGCTCGCCCGGTGGGGCTCGCTGCTGGACCGGCTCGCCACCGACCCCGCGTCGTGCGCCCGGGAGGTCGAGTGGCTCGCCAAGCTGCGGCTGCTCGAGGGCATGCGCCGCCGGGACCGGCTGGAGTGGGACCACCCCCGGCTGGCCGCCGTCGACCTGCAGTGGTCCGACGTCCGGCCCGAGCGCGGCCTCTACCACCGGCTGGTCGGCGCGGGCGCGGTCGAGCGGCTCGTCACCGACGAGGACGTCTCCGCCGCCGTCGGCACCCCGCCCGACGACACCCGCGCCTACTTCCGCGGGCGCACCATCGCCCGGTTCGGCGCGCACGTGTCCGCCGCGTCGTGGGACTCCGTCGTCTTCGACGTCCCCGGCGCGCCCACCCTGCAGCGCGTGCCGATGCGCGACCCGCTGCGCGGCACGAAGGCGCACGTCGCGGACCTGCTGGAGTCCTCGCCGGACGTCGCGGCCCTGCTGGACGCCCTCGGCGCCTGACCCCGTCCGCGACCCGGGCGGTCCGGCGCCGGGAACCCGCGGCGACCAGGGCCTAGGGTGGTGGCACTGCGGGCCGCCGCGCGATCGGCGGACCCGTGCCCGTACGTCCGGCGGAGGTGGACATGGCTGGTCAGGAACGCGCTCGGGACCGTCGCGAGGACGACGAGCCGGTCGACGGGCCGGACGTCGAGCAGGCGACCGCCGCCGCGCAGCAGCGCGACGCGGAGGTCGACGCCCTGCTCGAGGAGATCGACGACGTCCTGGAGACCAACGCGGAGCAGTTCGTCCGCGGCTTCGTGCAGAAGGGCGGTCAGTGACGCGTGCCGACGGACCCGCTCACCCCGGCGGGGCGGCTGCCCGGCGCCTTCACGACGCCCGGGTCGTCGTCCTTCGTCGACTTCCTCGCCCAGCACGCCCCCGACCTGCTGCCGGGGCGCCGCACGGCCCTGCCGGCCGGTGACGTGCCCGCCGCCCCGCACGCCACGACGATCGTCGCGCTGACGTTCGACGGCGGCGTCGTGATGGCCGGCGACCGGCGCGCCACCATGGGCTCGCAGATCGCGTCCCGGGACATCGAGAAGGTGTTCCCCGCGGACGAGTACTCCGCCGTCGGCATCGCCGGCACCGCCGGGCTCGCCGTCGAGCTCGTCCGGCTGTTCCAGCTCGAGCTCGAGCACTACGAGAAGATCGAGGGCACGCTGCTGTCCCTCGACGGCAAGGCGAACCGGCTGTCCACGATGATCCGCGGCAACCTCGGGCTGGCCATGCAGGGTCTGGCCGTCGTGCCGCTGTTCGCCGGCTTCGACCTGGACCGCGGCACCGGGCGGATCTTCTCCTACGACGTCACCGGCGGCCGCTACGAGGAGCACCAGCACCACAGCGTCGGCTCCGGCTCGGTGTTCGCGCGCGGCTCGCTGAAGAAGCTGTGGCAGCCCGGGCTGGACGCCGACGGCGCCGTCCGGGTCGCCGTCGAGGCGCTCGTCGACGCCGCGGACGACGACTCCGCCACCGGCGGGCCCGACCGGTCCCGGCGGATCTTCCCCGTCGTGGCCACCGTGACCGCCGCCGGCTACCTGCGCGTCGGCCAGGACGCGCTCGGCGAGGTGGTGGCCCGCGTGGCCGCCGACCGCGACGCCGGGCACGCCCGCGCCCGGGGTGAGGAGGACCCGCGATGAGCATGCCGTTCTACGTCTCGCCCGAGCAGCTGATGAAGGACCGGGCCGACTACGCCCGCAAGGGCATCGCCCGCGGCCGGTCCGTCGTCGTGCTCGCCTACGAGGACGGCATCGCGTTCGCCACCGAGAACCCGTCCCGCGCCCTGCACAAGGTCTCCGAGATCTACGACCGCATCGCGTTCGCGGCCGTCGGCAAGTACAACGAGTTCGAGAACCTGCGCGTGGCCGGCGTCCGGTACGCCGACCTGCGCGGCTACTCCTACGACCGCCGGGACGTGAACGCCCG
>JAPSIJ010000644.1 GCA_031178805.1 Cellulomonas sp.
CGGACGCCGGCGCCGCGTGGTGGCCGGTCAGGGTGAGGAACACGTCGTCGAGCGTCGGGACGGCGACCCGCCACCGCTCGACGGCCAGGGCGCGGCGCTCGACGTCGCCGAGGATCCGGCGGACGTCGGCGACCGAGCCGTCCGTGGCCACGCGCTCGGTGCGCCCGCCGGCGAGCTCCAGCTCGACGTGCGCGGCGCCCACCCGGCGCTTGAGGTCCTCGGCGGTGCCCTCGGCGACCACGGTGCCGCGGTCGAGCACGGCCACGCGGTCGGCGAGCGCGTCGGCCTCGTCGAGGTACTGGGTGGTCAGCAGCACGGTGGCGCCCCCGGCGACGACCGTGCGGATCACCGACCAGAGGTCCGCGCGGCTGCGCGGGTCCAGGCCCGTCGTCGGCTCGTCCAGGAAGATCACCCGCGGCCGGGTGAGCAGGCCGACCGCGAGGTCGAGCCGGCGGCGCATCCCGCCGGAGTAGGTCCGTACCAGCCGGTCGGCGGCGTCCGCGAGGTCGAACAGCTCCAGCAGCTCGTCCCCGCGCCGGCGCCCCTCGGCCCGGGGCAGGTGGGCGAGGCGGGCCATCAGCCGCAGGTTCTCCCGGCCGGTCAGCAGCTCGTCCAGCGCGGCGTACTGCCCGGTGAGGCTGATCGCCTCCCGGACGCGCGCCGGCTCCCGGCGCACGTCGTGGCCGGCGACGGTCGCGGTGCCCCCGTCGGGGCGCAGCAGGGTGCTGAGGATCTCCACCGTCGTGGTCTTCCCGGCGCCGTTCGGCCCGAGCAGGCCGAGCACCTCGCCGCGCCGGACGGTCAGGTCGACGGCGGCCAGCACCGTCGTCGCGCCGAAGGCCTTGCGCAGCCCCCGGGTCGTGATCATCGGGTCGTCCATCGGCCGCTCGATTCTGTCTACGTCGTACACGGTTGCTGGATGTGTATGTTGTACACAGTTCCGCCGCCGCTGGTCAAGGAGTACCGATGCCGTCCGCCGAGGAGCACGCCCGCAGGCACGCCGAGGCGCTGCGCAAGGACCGCGAGAAGGCGGCCCGCGCGCTGGCGAAGGAGGCGGCGCAGGCCGAGCGCGACCGGGAGCGCGCGGTGCGCGACGCCGAGAAGGCGGCCCGGGAGCGGGAGAAGGTCGCCCGCGCGGCGCAGAAGGAGGCCGACCGGCTCCGGGCGGAGCAGGACCGGGCCGTGCTGGAGGTGGAGCGCGAGGCCGACCAGGCCGAGCGGGAGGCGCAGCGGGCGGCCCTGGACGCGGTCGTCGCCGCCCAGCGCGCCGCGCGGCAGGTGGAGCGGGCCCGGCTGCGCGCGGCCGCGCTCGAGGAGGGCGCCGGTGCCCGGTCCGCCGACGGGGTCGCGGGGGAGCGGGCGGACGCGGCGCTGCCGCCGGCCCTCGCGGTGCTCTGGCGCCCTGCGCCCGCGGGGCGCCGCGGTCCCCGGCCCGGCCTGACGCCGGCCGGCATCGCGGCCGCGGCCGTCGCGCTCGCCGACGAGGAGGGCCTGGCCGGGGTGTCCATGGCGCGGGTCGCCGAGCGGCTCGGGGTGACGACCATGGCCCTGT
>JAPSIJ010000645.1 GCA_031178805.1 Cellulomonas sp.
GGATCCGCAGGTCGTCGAGCATCCGCAGGGCGGTCCGGGCGAAGTACCCGAGCTCGGCGTGGTGGCGCTTGGCCTCCAGCTCGGTGATCACGACGACCGGGAGGACGACGTCGTGCTCGGCGAACCGCGTGATCGCCTTCGGGTCGGACAGCAGGACGGAGGTGTCCAGGACGTGCGTCCGGCGCCCCTCGTCGGTGTCGGTCGAGGCGGTGGCGGTTCCCAGCTTGCTGACCACGGCAGGCTCCCTCCGGCGCTGCGTCAGCGCCGCATCGGGCCCCTCACGTCGTGCCCGTGCGGGCAGGTGCGACGCGGGGTGACGGGACGAGGTCGGCCGGTCCTCGGGAGGACCGGGGCCGGCCCTCCCCCCGGAGCTGGTGCTCCATGGGCTGGCCTCCCGGGGACGGCTGGTGCCGTCCGTTGCTCGGAAACTACGCCCGGGATCGGGCGCCACGAGGAAGGCCCGTGGCGTGTCGCAGGTCACGGAACGCGATGTTCACCCGGCGGCCTCGCGGCGGTCGCGCAGCCGTCGCCGGGCGGCGGCGTCAGCGCCCGTGCCGCCGCTCGCGGGCCGCGTAGTCGCGCACCGCGCGCAGGAAGTCGACCCGCCGGAAGTCGGGCCAGTAGGCCTCGCAGAAGTAGTACTCGGAGTGCACGCTCTGCCACAGCATGAAGCCGCCGAGGCGCTGCTCCCCCGACGTGCGGATCACCAGGTCCGGGTCCGGCTGGCCCTTGGTGTAGAGGTGGTCCGCGATGTGCTCGACGTCGAACGTCGCGGCGATGTCCTCCAGCGACGCGCCCTCCGCCGCCCGCTCGCCCAGGTAGGAGCGCACCGCGTCGGCGATCTCCTTGCGGCCCCCGTAGCCGATCGCCACGTTGACGTGCAGGCCGGTGACCTCCGCGGTGGCCGACTCGGCGTCCTTCAGCGCGCGCGCCGTGCGCTCGGGCAGCAGCCCCAGCGAGCCCACGGCCTGCAGCCGCCAGCGCCGGGTCGCCGCGAGCTCCCGCACCGCGTCCTCGATGATGCCCAGCAGCGCCTCGAGCTCCGCGGCGTCCCGGGTGAGGTTGTCGGTGGACAGCATCCACAGCGTGACGACCTCGACGCCCACCTCCTCGCTCCAGGCGAGCAGGTCGGCGATCCGGTCCGCGCCGCGGCGGTGGCCGGTCGCGGTGGACTCCCCCAGCTGCTTCGCCCAGCGCCGGTTGCCGTCGAGGATCACGCCGACGTGCCGCGGCACGCGGTCGCGCGGGAGGGACGCGGCGAGCCGGCGCTCGTACAGCCCGTACAACGGGTGGGGCAGGCGCACGCGCGGCACTCCTTCTGGTCGGGTCGGCGGTGCACACGCTACCGGCACCACCGGCCCGCGCCGCGTGCGACGACGGGGACGCGAGGAGGAGGATCTGTGCAGGCACCCGCGCCGCCGCGCCCCACCTACGCAGCCGTAACCTACGGCGTCGTAGGTTAGGCTCGCAGCGCCCGTCCGACCCCGAGAGGAGACCCGCCGTGAAGGTCGCCGAGACCGCCGAGCAGCTCGCCGACGCCGTGAAGCCCCG
>JAPSIJ010000646.1 GCA_031178805.1 Cellulomonas sp.
GCCGGTGGCCGGCGCGTCGGCGTCCAGCGGGTGCGACGGCGGCGGCGTGGGCCGCACCGCCCCGCCCTGCTGCGGGCGCTGCCCGGTCTCGGCGACCGGGTCGAACGGCCGGCCGCTGAACGTGCCGGCGCTGGTCGCGTCGGCGGTGGCGGCCTCCGACTCGCGCCGGGCCTCCGCCAGGGCCTCCTTGGGGTCGGTGAGCGCGACGGGCGGCAGGTCCTCCGGCGCGAGCGGCGAGGAGCCGGCCGGCCGGGCGGACGCCGGCGCGTCGCCGTCCCCGCCGCCGAAGGCGCCGGCGAAGCCCTGCGTGAACTGGCCGAGCGCGCCGGTGAGCTCCGACGGCACGATCCACACCTTGTTCGCCGGGGTGGCCGCGAGCTTCGGCAGCGCCTGCAGGTACTGGTAGGCGAGCAGCTTCGGGTCGGCGTCGCCGCGGTGCACGGCGTCGAACACCTGCAGGATCGCCCGCGACTCGCCCTCGGCCGAGAGGATCGCCGCCTGCGCGGAGCCCTCCGCCCGGAGGATCGCGGCCTGCTTCTCGCCCTCGGCCGTGAGGATCTGGGACTGCTTGACGCCCTCGGCCGTGAGGATCGCCGCGCGGCGGTCGCGCTCGGCGCGCATCTGCTGCTCCATCGCGCCCTGCACCGACTGGGGCGGGTCGATGCTCTTCAGCTCCACGCGGTTCACGCGGATGCCCCACTTGCCGGTGGCCTCGTCGAGCACGCCGCGCAGCTGGCCGTTGATCTGGTCGCGGCTGGTCAGCGTCTGCTCGAGGTCCATCGACCCGATGACGTTGCGGAGCGTGGTGACGGTGAGCTGCTCGATGCCGGTGATGTAGTTGGCGATCTCGTAGACCGCGGCCTTCGGCTCGGTCACCTGGAAGTAGATGACCGTGTCGATGCTGACCACGAGGTTGTCCGAGGTGATCACGGGCTGCGGCGGGAAGGAGACCACCTGCTCGCGCAGGTCGACGCCGGCACGCACCCGGTCCACGAACGGGATGATCAGGTGCAGGCCGGCGTCCAGCGTCCGGTTGTAGCGGCCGAGCCGCTCGACCAGCAGCGCGACGGTCTGCGGCACGATGCGCACGGCACGGGCCAGGGTCACCACGACGAAGATCGCCAGGATGCCCAGGAACACCCATCCCACGATCGCGCCGACGTTCGGGTCGTCCACTGCGTTCCTCCCTGCCTCGGCCCGGTGGGGCCGTCACTGCGGTGGCCCCGGCCGGTCGGCCGGGGACGTCGGGGCCGGCGCGCGGCGGGCGCGCGACCGGTCCGGTCGGGGGTCAGGTGGCCGCGGGCGTCCCGGGGCCGTCGGCGGGCCGGTCGGCGGGCGCGACGACCGCGGTGGCGCCGTCGATCCGCGTCACCCGGACCTCGGCGCCGGTGGGGAACGACGTGCTGCCGTCCGCCGCGCGGGCCGACCACACCTCCCCCGCGAGCTTCACCCGGCCGCCGAGGCCGTCGGTCGGCGACACCACGAGCGCGGGCCGGCCGACCAGCGCGGCGGAGTTGGTCTCGACCAGCGTGGTCCGGGCGCGCAGCTGGC
>JAPSIJ010000647.1 GCA_031178805.1 Cellulomonas sp.
TCGCCCTGGGCCGCGGCGAGCCCGGCCAGCAGGCTGTAGGTGCCGAACTCCGCGATCGAGCCCGACGCCGTGTGCGGCAGCCCCGCCTCGATCACCCGGACGCCCTGCTCGACGTCGCCGCCGGCCACCAGGCCCACGCCGAGCTGCCGGTGCAGCAGGCCGCGCAGCGCGTCCACGGTGGCGTCGTCGCCCGGCTCGACGGCCGCCAGGTGGTCCAGCGCGGCGAGCGCCGCCGTCCGGGCCCGCCCGCCCCGGCCCAGCAGCCGGGCCGCCACGCTCTCGCCCGCGCGCAGGACCGCGCGCTCCGCCGTCGTCGCCCGGGGCAGGTGGTAGACGACCGCGCCCGCGGCGAGGGCGAACCACTCGAGCGCCTTCACCCGGTGCTCCGCGCGGGTGTTGTAGAGCAGCGCCAGCAGCAGGGCGAGCTGCGGGCGCCGCGCGACGCCGCCCCGCGGCAGCGACTCCAGCACCCGGATCGTCTCCGCGGCGTCCCGGACCTGGCCGGAGCCCCAGATCCGGACGACGGTGCCCTGCACCAGGTCGAGGTCCCCGGTCTCCGCGGCCGCGTGCAGCGCCGGGTAGAACCGGCCCGCCGCCATCCCCCAGTCCACGACGGCGCGCAGCAGCCCCTCGACCGCGTCCGGCTCCGCCCGCCGGAGCCCCTCGCGGAGCGCCGCGCGCACCAGCGGCGTCAGCACGAAGGTCTCCTCGTGCCACGTGCCGAGCCCGTCCGCGGCGAGCCGGGCGACCACCGCGTCGGCGGCCGGCCCCGCGAGCGCCGCCGGCAGACCGGGCGGCAGCGCCTCGACCACCGACAGCCGCCGCGCCGCGACCAGGTCGGCCGTGTCGTCGTCGCCCCCCAGGGCGGGCACGATCCCCCGGGCGGCCACCGCCACCAGCGCCGCGGGGGTCGCCGTCGCGAGGTCCACCGCGCCGCGGGCCGCGGCGATCGCGACCGCGCGGACGCCGACCGCCAGGCCGTGCGTCGCGTCCCGCACCCGGCCCGCGGCCGCGGCCGCCACGTCGGGGTCCGTGCCCGCGGCGGTCAGCAGCGCCGCGGTCTCGGCCTCGTCCAGGGCGAGGCCGGTCACCTCGGCCACGTCGAGGTGCAGCGCCGCCGTCTGCACGAGCGGCGCGGGGTCCTGCCGCGTCGCCAGCGCGACGTGCAGCCGGTCCGCCCGCGCCAGCACCTCGACCAGGTGCCGGTCGGTGGCCGCCCCGGCCAGGCGCTCGTACCCGTCGACCACCAGCACCACCGGCGCCGGGAGGTCCTGCAGCGCGGTCACCACGGCGTCGTCGCCCGACGCCGCGAGCGCGCTCTCCGGCAGCAGGTCCGCCGCGACCAGGGCGGCGACCGCCCGCGGCCACAGCCCGTCGCCAGAGGGCGCGGTCGCACCGTCCAGCCACAGCACCGCCCGGTCCGCCGGGACCCGCGTGCGGGCCCACCACGCCAGCAGCAGGGACTTGCCGGCGCCCGCCGGGCCGTGCACCACGACCAGCGAGGCGTCGGGGTCGACCCGGCCCGCGAGCGCGGCGCGCGGCA
>JAPSIJ010000104.1 GCA_031178805.1 Cellulomonas sp.
GGCTACGCGTTCCTGGAGGCGTCGGCGCAGGCGAAGATCGTGAACGCGGCGACCAACCTCGGCGCGCTGATCGTGTTCACCGTGCAGGGCGCGCCGCTGTGGCGGCTCGGCCTGCTGGTCGGCGCCGCGAACGTGCTGGGCGCGTACCTGGGCGCGCGGACCGCCGTCGCGCGGGGGAGCGGCTTCGTCCGCGTGGTGTTCCTCGTGGTCGTCGCGGTGCTCGTGGTCCGGCTCGGCACCGAGCTGCTCTGACCCCGCCCCGGGCCGCGGTCCCGGCATGCGGTCGGCGCCCGGGACCGGCACGCGCGCGGCCCTAGACTTCGCCCGACCCCACGGTCGCCGCCGCGCGACCGCAGCCCGCACCCGGAAGATCCCTCTCGTGGCCCTCATCGTGCAGAAGTACGGCGGTTCCTCGGTCGCCGACGCCGACAGCATCAAGCGCGTCGCGAAGCGGATCACCGAGGCGAAGCGCGCCGGCGACGACGTCGTCGTGGTCGTCTCCGCGATGGGCGACACGACGGACGAGCTGATCGACCTCGCGCAGCAGGTCACGCCGCTGCCGCCGCAGCGGGAGATGGACATCCTGCTGACCGCGGGCGAGCGGATCTCGATGTCGCTGCTGGCGATGGCGATCAGCAACCTCGGCGTCGAGGCGCAGTCGTTCACCGGGCAGCAGGCCGGCGTCATCACCGACGACGTGCACGGCCGCGCGCGGATCATCGACGTGTCCCCGAGCCGCATCCAGGCCGCCGTCGACTCCGGTGCCGTGGCGATCGTCGCCGGCTTCCAGGGCGTCACCCAGCGCACCAACGACGTGACGACGCTCGGCCGCGGCGGCTCCGACACCACGGCGGTCGCCCTGGCCGCGGCGCTGGGCGCCGACGTCTGCGAGATCTACACCGACGTGGACGGCGTGTTCACCGCGGACCCGCGGATCGTGCCGTCGGCCCGCAAGATCGACCGGATCAGCTACGACGAGATGCTCGAGATGGCGGCGAGCGGCGCCAAGGTGCTCATGCTCCGCTGCGTCGAGTACGCGCGCCGGTACGGGGTCCCCGTGCACGTGCGCTCGTCGTTCTCGACGCGCACGGGCACGCTGGTGACCGATACGCCTGACGAAGGAGGAGCACCGATGGAGCAGCCGATCATCGCGGGCGTCGCGCACGACCGCAGCGAGGCCAAGATCACGATCGTCGACGTCCCGGACGTGCCGGGCAAGGCCGCGCGGATCTTCCAGGTGGTGGCCGGCTCCGGCGTGAACCTGGACATGATCGTGCAGAACGTGTCGGTCGCCTCGACCGGCCGCACGGACATCTCGTTCACGCTGCCCGCGAGCGACGGCGCCGCCGCGACGGCCGCGCTGACGGAGCACCAGCCGGACATCGGCTTCACGTCGCTGCAGTACGACGACATGATCGGGAAGCTGTCGCTGATCGGCGCCGGCATGAAGTCGCACCCCGGCGTCTCCGCGAAGCTGTTCGCCGCGCTGTCCGACGCGGGCATCAACATCGAGATGATCTCCACCTCGGAGATCCGCATCTCGGTGGTCACCCGCGCCGACCAGCTCGACGACGCGGTGCGCGCGGTGCACACGGCGTTCGACCTGGACAGCAGCGAGGAGCAGGCCGTGGTGTACGGGGGGACCGGGCGGTGAGCGGGCAGGCACGCGGGCTGCGCGTCGGGGTCGTCGGCGCCACCGGGCAGGTCGGCGCGGTCATGCGCCGGCTGCTCGAGGAGCGCGACCTCCCCGTCGCAGAGATGCGCTACTTCGCGTCCGCCCGGTCGGCGGGCACCACGCTGCCCTGGCGCGGCGAGGACGTCGTGGTGGAGGACGCCGCGACCGCGGACCCGACCGGTCTCGACATCGCGCTGTTCTCCGCCGGCGGCACCACCTCGAAGGCGCAGGCGCCGCGGTTCGCCGCCGCCGGCGTGACCGTCGTGGACAACTCCTCCGCCTGGCGGATGGACCCGGACGTCCCCCTGGTGGTGTCTGAGGTGAACCCGGGCGCGCTGGACGGGATCCGCAAGGGCATCGTCGCGAACCCGAACTGCACCACGATGGCCGCCATGCCGGTGCTGCGGGTGCTGCACGAGGAGGCCGGGCTGCGCCGGCTGATCGTGTCCACCTACCAGGCCGTGTCCGGCAGCGGGCTGGCCGGGGCGCAGGAGCTGGACGAGCAGGTCCGCGGCGCGGTGCAGCAGGACACGCTGGCGCTGGTGCACGACGGCACCGCGGTGACGTTCCCGGAGCCGCAGAAGTACGTCGCGCCGATCGCGTTCAACGTGATCCCGCTCGCGGGGAACCTGGTGGACGACGGCAGCCTGGAGACCGACGAGGAGCAGAAGCTCCGCAACGAGTCCCGGAAGATCCTCGGCCTGCCGGACCTGCTGGTGTCCGGCACCTGCGTCCGGGTGCCGGTGTACACGGGGCACTCGCTGTCCATCGCCGCGGAGTTCGACCGGCCGATCAGCCCGCAGCGGGCGTACGAGCTGCTCGCGGACGCCCCCGGCGTGCAGCTCGCGGACGTGCCGACCCCGCAGCAGGCCGCGGGCGCCGACCCGTCGCTGGTGGGCCGCATCCGGCAGGACCCGGGCGTGCCCGACGGCCGCGGCCTGGCGCTGTTCGTGTCCAACGACAACCTGCGCAAGGGCGCCGCGCTGAACGCGGTGCAGATCGCGGAGCTGCTCGCGGAGCGCCTGGGCGCCGCCACCGCCTGACGGCACGCCACCGAGGCCCGGGACCGCACGGTCCCGGGCCTCCGTGCTGCCCGGGGGTTGTGCGACGGCCACGCTCTGTGGTTCATTAGTGGAGTAACGAACCGCTGAACCGCCGCACGAGAGAGGATGCCGCCCGTGTTCGACGGCCGCGACCCGATCTACGTGCAGATCGCCGACCAGATCCGCCAGGACGTCCTGCGGGGCGACCTCCAGCCCGAGGAGCAGGTGATGAGCACGACGCAGTACGCCACCACCTTCCGCATCAACCCGGCCACGGCCGCCAAGGCGTTCGCGCAGCTGGTGGACGACGGCATCCTCTACAAGCGGCGCGGGGTGGGCATGTTCGTCGCCCCCGGCGCGCCGGACCGGCTCCGGGCCGAGGGGCGCGAGTCCTTCTTCGCGGACACCGTCGACCCGGTCGCCGACCAGGCCCGGGCGCTCGGCATCCCGCTGGAGGACGTGATCGCCCGGCTGCGGGCGCACGCCGCCCGCACCGGCGCCGCGCAGGACGGGGCGGCGTCGTGACCGCGCTCGGCGTGCAGGCGCGCGGCCTGACCGCCCGGTACGGCCGGACCACGGCGCTCGACGGCGTGGACCTGGACATCCCGGCCGGCGCCATCACGGGTCTGCTCGGCCGGAACGGGTCGGGCAAGACGACGTTCGCCTCCCTGGTCGCGGCGTTCCGCCGGCCGTCCGCGGGCACCGTCCTGGTCGGCGGCGAGGACCCCTGGGAGAACGAGGACCTGCTGCCCCGGGTGCTGCTGGTGCGCGAGTCCGGCGACGTGCTGGACAGCGAGTCGCTGCGGGCCAACCTGCGGTTCACGGAGGACTGCCGCCCGGCGTTCTCGCGCGACGTCGCCGAGCGCCTCCTGGACACGTTCGAGCTCGACCTCTCGACGAAGCCGCAGAAGCTCTCCCGTGGCCAGCGGTCGGCGTTCGGCATCGTGCAGGCGGTCGCCGCCCGCGCGGACCTGACGATCCTCGACGAGGTGCACCTCGGGCTCGACGCGCCGTCGCGGTACGCCTTCTACGACGCGCTGCTCGAGGACTACGTCGCCCACCCGCGCACCCTCGTGCTGTCCAGCCACCTGATCGGCGAGATCGAGCGGCTGCTCGAGCACGTCGTGGTGCTCGACCGCGGCCGGCTGCTGCTGGCCCAGGACGTCGACGGCCTGACGTCGCGGGGCCTCGCGGTGACCGGGCCGACCCGCGAGGTCGAGCGGTTCGTCGTCGGCCGCACGGTGCTCGGCCGGCAGCAGCTCGGCGGCACGGCGCAGGCCACGGTGCTCGCCACCCTGGAGGACGCGGAGGTCGCCGACGCCCGCGCCGCGGGGCTCGAGCTCGGCCCGGTGCCGCTGCAGGACCTGTTCGTGCACCTGACCGCGGACGGCGCCACCGACGCCGTCCGGGAGACGAGGGGGACGTCATGACCACGTCGACCGGGACCCGCCTCGGGTCCGCCCGTCCCGTCCGCCGGCAGGGACCGGTGCTGCGCACCGCGGCGTCGCTGACCGGCTGGTTCGCCCAGATCGCGCTCTGGTACTGGGCGCTCGTGCTGGTCGCCGTCCTCGGCGTGCCCTTCGTGGTCGGGGCGGTCGGCGACGTCTCGGTGTCGGTCCTGTGGTTCGCCCGGCAGAGCGGGGTCTGGTTCCCGTTCTCGGTGCTGATCGGCGTCGCGGCGACCTACCCGCCGGTGCACGTCGCCCAGGGGATGACCCGCCGTGCCTACGTCAAGGGCGCCCTGATCGCGGCGGTCGTGCTGGCGGCGGCGTTCGCCCTGCTGATGGCCGGGGGCCTGCTGGCCGAGCGCGCCTGGTACGGCGCGATGGGCTGGGACTGGTCGCTGCAGGACCAGGGCTGGTTCGACCCCGAGATCACCTTCGGCAGCCTGTTCGTCGCGTACCTCGCCACCTTCGCCGTGTCGTACGTCAGCGGCCTGCTGGTCGGCACCGTCTACGCGGCGGCCGGCGGGTGGTGGGGCACGCTGACCCTCCCGCTCACCGCCGGGCCGTCCCTGCTCATGACGATCCTCGTCGGCAACTCGAACGACTGGGTCCCGTTCTCGGAGCTGTTCGGCAGCGACGGCGGGAGCACGCCGCTCGCCCTCGTGCTGACCGTCGGCCTCGTCCTGGCGCTGGCGCTCGCCGCCGCCTTCTGGCTGATCGCCGCCCGCCGGGCGATCCCGCCGCGCCGCGGCTGAGGAGCACCGCCCGCCCGACCGCCGTGCCACCCGCCCTGCTCTGCCACCGTCCGCCGGAGAAGGAGACCTCGTCATGCCCGCACGCACCGAACCCGTCATCCACGCCGAGCACCTGCGCAAGCGGTACGGCAGCACCGTCGCCGTCGCCGACGTGAGCCTGACCGTGCACCGCGGCGAGATCGTCGGCGTGCTCGGCCGCAACGGCGCCGGCAAGACCACCACCGTCGAGCTGCTCGCCGGGCTGCGCGACCGGGACGGCGGCACGGTGTCCGTCCTCGGCCTCGACCCGGAGCGCGACGGCGCCGCCCTGCGCGAGCGCGTCGGCCTGCAGCTCCAGGAGAGCGCCCTGCCCGCCCGGATCACCGTGCGGGAGGCCGTGGAGGAGTACGCCTGCTTCTACGACCACCCGGCCGATCCCGAGGAGCTGCTGCGCGACCTCGACCTGCTCGACAAGGCCGGCACCCGGTACGCCGACCTGTCCGGCGGCCAGAAGCAGCGGCTGTCCATCGCGCTCGCCCTGGTCGGCGACCCCGAGATCGCCGTGCTCGACGAGCTGACCACCGGCCTGGACCCGCAGGCCCGGCGCGACACCTGGGAGGTCGTCGAGCGGGTCCGCCGGCGGGGCGTCACCGTCCTGCTGGTCACGCACTTCATGGAGGAGGCGGAGCGGCTCTGCGACCGCGTGCTGCTGATCGACGCCGGCCGCGTGGTCGCCGAGGGCACCCCGGCCGAGGTCGCCGCGCGGGTCGGGGCGGAGCAGACCCTGCAGCTGCGGCCGTCCGCCCCCGTGGACCCGGCCGTCCTGACCGCCCTGCCGTCGGTCACGGCCGCGCAGCCGGGCGCCGACGGGTCGCTCGAGGTGCGCGGCTCCGGCACCGTCGTGCAGGACGTGATGGTCGCCCTCGCCGCGGCGGGGGTCCGGGCCGACGACGTGCGGCTGCACCGCAGCACCCTGGAGGACGCCTTCGTCCGCCTCACCGGCGCCGGCACCGGCGCACCGGATCCGCGCACCACCACCCCCGTGGAGGCCTGAGATGTCCGCGACCAGCCCCCGGGTGCTCGCCCGGGTCACCGCCGTCGAGACGCGGCTCGCCCTGCGCGACCCGTCCAACGCGTTCTTCGCGATCCTGTTCCCCGCCGTGCTGCTGGCCGTGCTCGGCCTCACCATGCCGTGGAGCCGGGCGCCGTACAGCGAGACCGACCCCCTGCTCGGGCAGATCTCCGGGATCACCGGGTACACGCCGATCGTGCTCACGCTCGCCGTCGGCACCGTCGCGCTCTCGTCGTACCCCGTCACCGTCGCGACCTACCGCGGCCAGGGCGTGCTGCGGCGCCTGTCCACGACCCCGCTGCCGCCGTCCCGGCTGCTGCTGGCGCAGATCCTGCTGAACGTCGGCCAGCTGCTCGTCGCCGCCGTGCTCGCGCTCGCCGTCGGGATGCTCCTGGTCGACGTGACCGCCCCGGAGCGGCCCGGCGTCGTCCTGGCCGCGTTCCTGCTCACCGCGACCTCGGCCTTCGGCGTCGGCTCCCTGATCGCCGCCCGGGCACCGACCGCCGGGGCGGCGACCGGCATCGGCATGACGACCTACTTCGTGTCGCTGTTCTTCGCCGGGGTGTGGCTGCCGCTGCCGATCATGCCCGACATCGTCCAGGAGATCGCCGCGTGGACGCCGCTCGGCGCCGGGTCCCAGGCCATGCTCGACGGGTGGCTCGGCGTCGGCGTCCCGACCCGGGAGCTGCTGGTGATGGCCGGCTGGACCGTCGTGCTCGTGCCGCTGGCGGCGAGGGTGTTCCGCTGGCGGTGACCCGCCGCCCGGCGCCGCAGCCGCCCGGGGCCGACCGCCACCGAACCTGAGGAAACCGCGCAGGTTCGGTGGAGGTCGGCCCCGACTCCTCCAGTCCGGGTCCCGCGCGGTCGATGGTCACCGTGTGACCACCTCGCCCGCCGGATCGCGCGCGCGCGACCGGGCGCCGGACGAGGCCCCGGTCGTCGTGCGCCTGCTCGCGCACGTCCCGCCGTGGGCGCGCCGGGGCGGGATCGCGGTCGCGGCCGGCCGGCTGCTGCTGCTGCTCAGCGGCGCCGTGATCGTCGTCGGGGCGCTCTGCCTCGGGCTGGACGACCACGAGCTGCGCATCCTCGCCGGGGTGTCGGCGGCCATGCTCGCCGTGGTGGGCGTCAGCGTGCTCGTGCCGTGGCGGGCCGGGAGCTGGGCCACCCTGCTCTTCCCGCTGGCGCTCCTCGCCGGGGTCGGGGTCCTCGGGGTGAGCACCACCGAGGTCGCCACGGCGTTCGTCGGCCTGGTCCCGCTCGCGTTCGTCTACACGGGCCTGTTCCACCCGGGCCGGGCGGCAGTC
>JAPSIJ010000648.1 GCA_031178805.1 Cellulomonas sp.
CGCGAGGCGTACACGTCCTGCCAGCGGTGCGGGCGCCCGGCGTGCCCGGAGTGCCAGGTGCCGGCCGCGGTCGGCTTCCACTGCGTCGACTGCGTGGCCGAGGCGGCCCGCACGGGCCCCGCGCAGCGCACGGTCCTCGGCGGACGCGCCCGCACCGGCCGGCCGGTCGTCACGCTGACGCTGATCGGCCTGTGCGTCGTCAGCTACGTGCTGCAGTGGACCGTGCCGGGGTGGACCGACCGGTGGGTGTTCAGCCCGGTCGCGGGCGCCTTCGAGCCCTGGCGCTTCCTCAGCGCCGCCTTCCTGCACGCGCCGAACCAGCTCCTGCACATCGCCTTCAACATGGTGGCGCTGTGGATGGTCGGGCCGTACCTCGAGCAGACGCTCGGGCGGCTGCGGTTCGCGACGCTCTACCTGGTGAGCGCGCTGGCCGGCTCCGTCGCCGCCGTGCTGCTCGCCCCCGTGCTCGAGGACTGGTACCAGGGCATGGTCGGTGCCTCGGGCGCCGTGTTCGGCCTCTTCGGCGCCGTGCTGGTGGTGCTGCGCCGGCTGGGCCGGGACGCCCGCGGCATCCTCGGCATCATCGTGCTCAACGTCGTCCTCGGCTTCGTGCTGCCCGGCATCGCCTGGCAGGCGCACCTCGGCGGGCTCGTGGTGGGCGCCGCGCTCGGTGCCGCCTACGCGTACGCACCAAGGGACCGGCGCGCCCTCGTGGGCGTGGCGGCACCGGCCGCGGTGGTCGTCGTGCTCGTCGCCGCGACGCTCGCCGTGTACGGCGCCTACGGGCTCGTCTGAGCGACCGTTCCCGGGCCTGCGTGGACGTCCCCAGCGTTGCTCACAGCTGTGGAATTACACCCGTGTAGTTATCCACAGCTCTGTGCACCGCCTGTGTACCGAACCCTCGACCGAGGGTCGAACCTGTGGACGGAGCGGTGGGTCAGCGCCAGCGGGTGAGCATGGCGAAGCCGACCACGATGATCCCGAAGCCGACCGCGAGGTTCCACTGGCCGATGTTCGGGATCGGGTACGCGGCACCGGGGGACAGGTACGTCACGACCAGCCACACGAGACCGAGGATCATCAGGCCCAGGGCCAGCGGCAGGTACCAGCGCGGCAGCGGCTTCGGTGCGGCGGGCGTGCCGGGGGGCGGGGTGAACGCGGGCTTCTTGCGGGACTTGGACTCGGGCACGTCGTGGGCTCCTGTCTGCGACGGTGGTCCGGCGACCGCCACCGCCTCGGCTCCGCCGTCCGGGGCACGTCGGCGGGCTCGTCGGCGGACGGGTGTCGGCACGGCGCCGATCGTGACCTAGCGTAGTGCCGTCGTCCCGGCCGCCGTGCGCGCCGGTCACGACCAGCGGAGGGAGCAGGCGTGAGCCAGCGGGCGCACCGGGCGGCGGGCGACCCTGCACCGGCCGCCGAGCGGACCCGGCGCGGGCGTCTCGGCCGCGGTGCGGTGGCGGTCGGCGCCGTCCTCGGCCTGTCCGGCGTCCTGTTCACGGTCAGCGCGCGGACGGCCGACGCCGAGCCGGACCGCCACCC
>JAPSIJ010000649.1 GCA_031178805.1 Cellulomonas sp.
TCGAGGGAGTCGGTGAACTCGTCCACCACGTGCGGCACCACCAGCGCGCCGGCGTGCTGCAGGTACCCGGGCACCAGCGCCGCGGGCCGGGGGCCGAGCACCAGGGCGCCCGCCGCCTCGAGCCGGGTGAGGTCCAGCGCGTCCAGCAGCGCCGGGCCGACCAGCACCAGCCGCGCGCCGGTGGCCCGCAGGTGCGTGGCCAGGCGCAGGCACGCCTCGACGTCCAGCCGGTCCGGGTGCAGCGTGCCGACGTAGACCGCGTAGTCGCCCGGCGGGACGTCCGCCGGCCGCGGGGCGGGGGTGCGGTACCCGTCCACGTCGACCGCGTTGGTCAGCAGGGTGACCGGGCGGTCGGCGCCCTTGGCGCGCACCAGCGCGGGGGAGCAGACGACCACCTCGGCGCACCGCTCGACGAGCAGCTGCTCCGCGGCGCGGATCCGCTCGTGCTCGGCGGGCTCGCGCACCGCGCGCAGCCAGTCGTCCGTCACGTCGTACAGCGCCCGCCAGCCGGTCGCCCGCAGCACGGCGGCGCCGCCCGGGTCGTTCACCCAGAGCACCGGGTCCGCCATGCCGAGCCGCCGGGCGGTGCGGGCCACGCCGCGGGCGCGGCGCTCGTCGCCGCGCGGGTCGAGCCGCCGGGGCAGCCACTTGGTCGGCCGGTACGCCCAGGCGCGGCCGGCCGGGGCGCCGTCGTGCGGGCCGAGCCGCCGCAGCCGGCGGCCGAGCGTGGGGGAGGCGCCGCGGCGCAGGTCGTGCAGGTGGTCGACGGGCGGCTCCACGAACAGCACCCGCAGGCCCGGGTCGGCCGCGAGCAGGCCGGCGACCAGGTGCTGGTTGCGGCGCCACACCTCGTCCCACGGCTCGAGGGAGACGACGACGAGGTCCCGCTGGTCCGCGACCGCGCTCACGGGGCTCACGAGCGCACCGGCCCCGGCGCGGGCGCGCCGGACGGCCGCAGCGGCGCGCCCAGCACGGCGGCGTACACGGCCGCGACGCCGTCCGCGTGCGTCTCCGGGTCGAACCGGCGCTGCTGCACCGCACGCAGCTCCTCGCCGTACGCCGCGCGGCGCTCCGGGTCGTGCGCCAGCGCCGCCAGGGCGGCGCCGCCCGCCGCGACGTCCGCGGGGTCGACCAGCACGGCGCCGTCCGCCGCGCCGACCGTCTCCGCGGGCCCGCCGCCGTCGCCGGCGACCACCGGGGTGCCGTGCGCCATCGCCTCGACGACCGACAGCCCGTACGGCTCGTCCCCGCGCGGGGCGAAGAAGATGCCCGCCGTGGACAGCAGGGCGCCCACGTCCGAGCGCGCGCCGAGGAACCGGGTCGCGCCCGCGACGCCGAGCTCGGCGGCCAGCGCCTCCAGCTCGGCGCGCAGCGCGCCGTCGCCCGCGACCAGCAGCTCCCAGCCGGCGTCGGCCAGGCCGGAGGCGGCCCACATCCGCAGGGCGACGTCGGTCCGCTTCTCCGCCTCCAGCCGCTGCGCGAGCAGCACGACCGGCCGGCGGGGGGACAGCGGGCCGGTCTCGTCCAGCGCGCGCG
>JAPSIJ010000105.1 GCA_031178805.1 Cellulomonas sp.
GCGGCCGCGGGCGCGGCGGGCGCCGGCGCCGCACGGGGCTCGTCCGGCGCGCCGTCCCGCGGCACGGCGACGATCCGGGCGATCGCCGCCTCGACGGCCGCCGCGTCGGGCGCGCCGGCACCGCCGGGGAGGTCGTCCGCCGGGTCGGGCCCGAGCCCGTGCGCCTCGAGGGCGGCGCGCAGCGCGGCCACCTCGGCCAGCGCCGCGCGCAGGTCGGCGTCGTCCTCGTGCGTCATCGGTCCCTCCTCCCCCGGTCGTCGTCGCCGGCCAGCACCGCGGCCAGCCGGGCGCGGGCCCGGGACAGCCGGGAGCTCAGCGCGGTGACGCTGCACCCGAGCACCTCGGCCGCCTCGCGCGGCGACAGACCGGCCCACACGGTGAGCGCCATCGCCTCGGCCTCGGCGGGCGGCAGGTGCGCCAGCAGCCGGCGCGCGCGGTCGGCGGCGGCCAGGGTGTCGGCGGGGTCCGGCGCGGGCGCGCGGGCGGGCTCGGCGGCCGCCACGCTCACGACGGAGCGCACGGCCCGCTGCTGCTGCTCCCGCACCCGGAGGATCTTGTGCCGCGCCACGCCGAACACCCACGGCCGCAGCTGCGCCGGGTCGGCCGGCACGTCGTCCCACCGGCGCCAGACGACCAGGAAGGTCTCCGCGACGACGTCCTCGGCGAGGTCGTCCGGGACCTGCCGCCGGGCGTAGCCGCGGACCTGCGGGGCGAGCAGGCGGTAGGCAGCACCGAACACCGCGGCGGGGTCGTCGTCCGCCGCGCCGGCCCGCACCCCCTGGTCGCCGCCCGTCCCCACGCCACCTTCAGCTCGCTCGTCAGCACGTCGTCGGGCTCATCGTACGGATCGAGGCGCTGCCGACCGCCGTGACGGGTGCCTGGGCGCCGGCGTTCCAGCACGTCACCGTGCCCGTGCCCCCGGTGCCGGCGTAGGTCCGCACGTCGACGGACGTGCGGTTCCACACCGACCGCGCCACCGGCACCGGCGTGTTCACCAGCCCCGTCGTGCCGGTGGACCAGAAGGCCCCGCTGTAGGAGGCGCCGGCCCAGAGGCAGAACTGGCCGCTGGCGCACTGCGCGCTGCTGTGCGCCGCCACGCCGACGGTCCCGTCCGGCTCGTCCTCCGCGCTGGCGCCCGGGGCGGTGGCGGTCAGCGCGGCCACCGCGAGGACGGCCGCGGCGGCCAGGCGACGGCGGGACGGGGCGGGGGCGGAGGCGTGGGCGGGGACGGGGGCGGGGCGCATACCTCTGACCTCCGCGCCGCGGGCCGGTCGGTCACGGCACCGCCGGGTGAGGTCGCTCACACGCCCGGCAGCCGGAGCTCGGCGCGCAGGCCGCCGGCGGGGGCGTCCCCGAGCAGCACGTCGCCGCCGTGCTCGCGGGCGATCTCCCGGGCGATGGCCAGCCCGAGCCCGCTGCCGCCCGCGCCGTCGTCCCGCGACCGCGCGTCGTCGAGCCGCACGAACCGGGCGAACACCCGCTCGCGGTCGGCCGCCGGGACGCCGGGGCCGTCGTCGGTCACCACGACCGAGCCGTCGGCCACCGCCACCCGGACGCCGGTGCGGGCGTGCTGCACGGCGTTGTCCACCAGGTTGCGCACCACCCGCCCCAGCGCCGCCGCGTCGCCGCGCGCGCGGCCGGCCCCGTCGACGGCCACGCCGGGCGCGCCCGGCGTGCTGCCGGCCACCGCGAGCGCCGCGGCGTCCCGGGCCACGGCCCCGAGGTCGACCTCGTCGGCCGGGACCGGCCGCGAGCCCAGCCGCGCGAGGAGCAGCAGGTCCGCGACGAGGGTCTGCATCCGCCCGACCTCGACGGTGAGCTCGGCGACCAGCTCGCCGCGCTCGTAGGCGTCCGGGTGGGTGCGCGCGACCTCGAGGGTCGCACCGAGGGCCGCGAGCGGGGTGCGGAGCTCGTGCGCGGCGTCGCCGACGAACGCCCGCTGCCGGGCGGCGGCGACCTCCAGGCGGTCCAGCATCTCGTTCAGCGTCCGGGCGAGCGCGCCGATCTCGTCGTCCGTGCCGGGGTCGGGCAGGGCGCCCGGCCCGCCGGTCCGGGCCACCTGCGCCGCTGCGGACCGCAGCTGCTCCACCGGGCGCAGCGCCCGCCCGAGGGCCAGCCAGATCGCCGCCGCGAGCAGGGCGGTGAGCACCGGCACCACGCCGAGCAGCGACAGCCGCAGCGCGTGCACCAGCCCCTCGACCTCGGTGAGCGGCACCGTCGCGACCACGACCGCCCCGTCGCCGGCGGGCGGCACCAGCACCGCCGCGCGGGCCGTCGCGTCGTACCCGGAGGCGTCGGTGCCGACGACCACGGGGTCCCCGGCCCCGGCGTCCGCGGCGAGGTCCGCCAGCACGTCCGCCGGCAGCACCGGCAGGGTGCGGCTCGCCGTCGGCGAGGTCGCGACCACCCGGCCCTCGGCGTCGAGCACCTGCACGATCTCCCCCGGCTGGGCGACGGGCAGCGCGTCGGGCAGCCGGTCCGCGGTGACCAGGCCCGCCACCGTCAGCGCCCGCGCGCGCACCACGTCGTCCAGCGCCGCCACCCGGCTGCGGGACACCACGGTGCTGAGCACCACCGCGCCGGCCACCAGCGTCACGCACAGCAGGCCGGCGGTCAGCACCGTGAGCCGCGCGCGCAGCGACCAGCGGCCGCGCCTCACCCCGCGACCCGGTAGCCGGCCCCGCGCACGGTGAGCACCGCGTCCCGCCCGAGCTTGCGGCGCAGGTAGCCGACGTACACCTCGACCACGTTGCCGTCCTCGCCCGGGCCGTCCCAGACGTGGTCGCGGAGCTCGACCTTGCTCACCACGCGGTCCGCGTGCCGCATCAGGTACTCCAGCAGCGCCAGCTCGCGCGCCGTCAGGTCCACCGGCCGGCCCCCGCTCGTCACGGTGCGCGCGGCCGGGTCCAGCACCAGGTCGCCGGCCGTGAGCACGGCGGGGCGCACCTGGGCGGGGCGGCGCAGCAGGGCCCGGATCCGGGCGACCAGCACCACGAACGAGAACGGCTTGGTCAGGTAGTCGTCCGCCCCGACGTCGAGCCCGTCCGCGACGTCGTGCTCGCCGTCCTTCGCGCTGAGCATCAGCACCGGCGTGGTCACCCCGGCCGCGCGCAGGCCGGTCACCACGTCGTAGCCGTTGCGCCGCGGCAGCATCACGTCGAGGACGATCGCGTCGTACTCCCGGTCGGTCGCCATCGCGAGCCCGGTGGCGCCGTCGAAGGCCACGTCGACGGCGAAGCCCTCCGCGGACAGCCCCCGGCGCAGCGCGCTGACCAGCCCGCGCTCGTCGTCCACCACCAGCACCCGCACCCCCGCAGCATCCCACCCGCGCGCCGTCCGCGGGCACCGGCGGGCTCTCAGGGTGCGCTCAGCGCCCGGGGGGCACAGTGGGGTCATGGCCGAGACCACGCCCCGCCCCCCGTCCCCCCGCGCGCCCTCCCCCCGAGCCCGCTGGGCGGTGCCGGGCGTGGTCGCGGTCGCCGTCGCGGCGGCCGTCGGCGTCCCCGCGCTCGCGTCCGCCGACGCCGACCTGCCCGACGTCACGGCCGAGCAGCTGCTCACCCGCGTCGCCGAGGCCGGGCCCGCGCCCGTGCAGGGCACCGTGGTGTACACGGCGCGGCTCGGCCTGCCGGAGCTGCCGGTGTCCGAGATGACCGGGGCCGACCCGCTGGCCCTGCTCGGCGGCTCCTCCACCCTGCGGGTGTGGTCCGACGGCGCCGACCGGTCCCGGGTCTCGCTGCTCGGCGCGACCTCGGAGTACTCGGTGGTCCGCGACGGCGCCGAGGCGTGGACGTACTCCTCCACCGACGACGAGGCCGTCCACTACGCGCTCGACGCGGCGGACCAGGCCCGGTACGACGCGCTCGCCGAGCGGGTGCGCCCCGGCGCCGAGGTGCCGGGCGGCGCCGACCTGCCGACGCCCGAGCAGGCCGCCGCGCAGCTGCTCGCCCACGCCGAGGAGGACGCCGACGTGACCGTCGACCGGCCGACCACGGTCGCGGGGCGGGACGCCTACCAGCTGGTGGTCTCGCCGACCGACGACGCCACGCTCGTCTCCCGCGTCGTCGTCGCCGTGGACGCCGAGACCTCCGCGCCGCTGCGCGTGCAGGTCTGGGCCACGCAGGACGGCGAGGCGCCCTCGCTGGAGGTCGGCTTCACCGACGTGGCCTTCACCGCGCCGGACGACACGGTCCTCGCCTTCTCCGCCCCGGCCGGCGCCACCACCGAGGAGGTCGTCGTGCCGCTGCCCGACGCCCCCGACGCGGCGGCCGCCCTGCCCGGCGCGGGCACCGTCCCCGAGGGCGTGGCGGTCAGCGGGTCCGGCTGGTCCACCGTCGTCACCCTGAGCGACGTGGACGTCGCGGGCCTGGTCGGCGGCGACGCCGCCTCGCTGGGCACCGTGCCGGGCGCCGAGCGGCTGCTCGGCTCCGAGGAGGCCCAGGACCTGATCCAGGAGTTCGTGCCGCAGGACGACGAGGGCCGCCCGACGGGCCCGCAGCTGGACACCGGCGCCCTCTACGACCAGCTCACCACCGCGGTGCCGGAGGGCCGGCTGCTGAGCTCCACGCTGCTCAGCGTGCTGGTGACCGAGGACGGCCGGGTGCTGGTGGGCTCCGTCCCGGCGGACGCCCTGCGCGCCGCCGCATGACCTCCCCCGCGGAGGTGCCCGGCACCGGCGGTGCGGACGACGGCCTCGCCGTCCGCACCGCCGGGCTGACCAAGCGGTTCCGCTCCGGCCAGGTCGCCGTCGACGGCGTGGACCTGCGCGTCCCGCGCGGCGCGGTGTACGGGTTCCTCGGACCGAACGGCTCGGGCAAGACCACCACCATCCGGATGCTGCTCGGCCTGGCACGACCCACCGGCGGCCGCGCGTGGCTGCTGGGCGCGGCGATGCCGGACGAGGCCACCCGGGTGCTGCCGCGCGTCGGCGCGCTCGTCGAGGGCCCGGCGTTCCACCCGTACCTGTCCGGCCGGGCCAACCTCGCGCGCCTCGACGCCGGGGACGCCACCGCCGACCCGCGCACCGCCCGCCGCCGCGCGGAGGCCGCCCTGGACCGGGTCGGCCTCGGTGCCGCCGCCGCCAAGCCGTACCGGCAGTACTCGCTCGGCATGAAGCAGCGCCTCGGGCTGGCCGCCGCCCTGCTGCAGCCGCGCGACCTGCTGGTGCTCGACGAGCCGACCAACGGGCTCGACCCCCAGGGCACCCGGGAGGTCCGGCACCTGGTCCGCGAGCTCGCGGACGCCGGGACGACCGTGCTGGTCTCCTCGCACCTGCTCGCCGAGATCGAGCAGGTGTGCACCCACGTCGGGATCATGAGCCGCGGGCACCTGCTGCTGCAGGGCGAGCGCGCCGCCCTGACCGAGCGCGGCGCCGCGCGCCTGGTCGTCACCACGCGCGCCACCCAGGTCACCGCGGCGGTGGAGGTCCTCGCCGGCGTCGGGCTCACCGAGGTGGCGCCGCCGGACGGCATCCCGCACCCCGCGCGGGTGGACGGCCCGGTGCGGATCACGGCCGCCCTCGGGCCGACCCCGCCGGAGAAGGTGTCCGCCGCGCTGGTGCACGCCGGGATCGACCTGCTCGGCCTGGAGGTCGTGCGCCCGAACCTGGAGCAGCTGTTCGTCGAGCTCACCGGAGAGGGATTCGATGTCGCTCGCTGAGGCGCCCGCCGCGCCCCCCGTCCCCGCGCCGGCCCCGGTCGCCTGGCTGCGCCTGCTGCGCTCCGAGCTGCGGCTCGTCCTCGGCCGGCGCCGCAACCAGGTGCTCCTCGCCGGGCTCGCGCTGGTGCCGGTGCTGCTCGGCACCGTCCTGGCGCTCACCCGGGACAGCGCCCTGTCCGGGCAGGGCCCGTCGTTCGTCGGCCAGGTCACCGGGAACGGGCTGTTCCTGGTGGTCGCCGCGCTGTTCCTCTGCCTGCCGTTCCTGCTGCCGCTGTGCATCGGCATCGCCTCGGGCGACGCCGTGGCCGGCGAGGCGGGGGCGGGCACGCTGCGGTACCTGCTGGTGGTGCCGGTCCCCCGCACCCGGCTGCTCACCGTCAAGGCCGTGGCCGCGCTGGTGTTCGCCGCGTGCGCGGTGCTCGCCGTGGCGGTCACGGGCCTGGTGGTCGGCGCGCTGTACTTCGGCCTGCACGACGTGACGCTGCTGTCCGGCAGCACCGTGCCGGTCGGCGAGGGCGTGCTCCGGGTCGCGGGGATCGTCGCCTACGTCGCGCTGTCGCTGACCGGCCTCGTCGCCGTGGGGCTGTTCTTCTCCACGCTCACCGAGGTGCCGGTGGGGGCCATGGCGGCGACCGTGGTCGTCGCGATCGTGTCCACCGTGCTCGACTCGCTGCCGCAGGTGTCGGCGATCCACCCCGGCCTGCTGACGCACCACTGGTTCGACTTCGCGGAGTTCCTGCGGGTGCAGGTGGACTACGGCGTGCTGGGGCAGGGGCTCGCGGTGCAGGCCGCCTGGGTCGCGCTCTTCGGCTCGCTGGCGTGGGCGCGGTTCACCACCGCCGACATCACGTCCTGACGCGCCACCACCGCACCCCTCCGGCCGACCGGAGGGGTCTTGTGGTGCGCGTCACACCGGACTAACGTGCAACCACATGGTTGTACGTGAGCTCGACCCCGCCGGGACGGACCGCGTGTTCGCCGCGCTGGCCGACGCGACCCGCCGCGACATCGTCGCCCGGGTGCTGCGCCGGGAGGCGTCGGTCACCGCGCTCGCCGACGCGTACGCGATGAGCTTCGCCGCGGTGCAGAAGCACGTGGCGGTGCTGGAGCGCGCGCACCTCGTGGTCAAGCAGCGGCGTGGTCGCGAGCAGATCGTGCACGCCGACGTCGCGACCATCCGGGCAGCCGCACGGCTGCTCGACCAGTACGAGGAGCTCTGGCGCGGTCGCGTGGACCGCATCGAGGACCTCCTCGCCGCCGAGCAGGAAGGGAACGCCTCATGACCGTCGTCGACACGACCCAGGACACCGACGCCCTGACGCTGACCGTCGTGGCCGAGTTCGCCGCCCCCGCCGACCGCGTCTGGCAGGTGTGGGCCGACCCGCGCCAGCTCGAGCGGTGGTGGGGGCCGCCGACCTGGCCGGCCACCTTCACCGCCCACGACCTCACCCCCGGCGGCCGGGCGGCCTACTACATGACCGGTCCCGACGGGGAGCGGGCGCACGGCTGGTGGCGGTTCCGCGCCGTCGAGCCGCCGCGCGCGCTCGAGTTCGAGGACGGGTTCGCCGGCGCGGACGGCACGCCCGACG
>JAPSIJ010000650.1 GCA_031178805.1 Cellulomonas sp.
CGCGCACCTGGACGCGGTGGCCGCCGAGGCCCGCGCCGCCCGCGACGGGGTCCGGGTCGTCACCGAGCAGGTGGACGTCGTGGACCGGGAGGCCGTGCAGGGCGCGGTGCGCCGGGTCGAGGAGGCGTTCGCCGACGGCATCGGCCTGCTGGTGAACAACGCCGGCGTCATCGAGCAGCGCGAGGTCGACCTCGCCGCCGACGACGTCGAGGACGTGTGGCGGGTGATCGAGACCAACGTGCGCGGGCCGCTGCTGCTGGCGCACGCCGTGCTCCCGGGGATGCTCGCGCGCGGCTCCGGCTACGTGGTGAACATCAACTCCGGCTCCGGGCACCGGCCGTCGCCGGTCTACACCGGCTACGGCATCAGCAAGGGCGCGCTCGCCCGGCTGACCACGATGCTCGACCGGCAGTACGCCGACCGCGGCGTCCGGGTGCTCGACGTCGCCCCCGGCGTGGTGGTCACCGACATGACGCAGGCGATGCCGCTGCACGACGACCGCAGCGAGTGGACGCCGGTCGAGGCGACGGCCGAGCTGGTGGACGCCTTCGGCTCCGGGCGGCTGGACGCGCTGTCCGGCCGGTTCGTCCGCGCCGGCACCGACACCGAGGAGACCCTGGCGGCGGTGGCCGACCGGATCCTCGCGGCCGACGCGCGCACGCTGCGGCTGGCGCCCTACGGCGAGGACGACCCGGTCGCCTGACGGGGCGGGCTCAGAGCGCCGGCGAGCCCAGGGCCGCCGGCACGTGCGCGCCGTGGCCGGCGTCGCGCAGGGCGCCGCGCAGCCGCTCCGCCGCGGCGTCCAGCTGCTCGGCGGGGACGTCGTGCCGGGCGGCGGCCAGGCTCAGCTCGGCCTCGCCCCAGGCGGGCAGCACGTGCAGGTGCAGGTGCGGCACCTCGAACCCGGCCACGAGCAGCGCGGCGCGCGGCGCGTCCCAGGCCGCCTGCTGCGCCAGCCCCACGGTCTTGGCCACCACGACGAGGTGGCCGAGCAGGTCGTCGTCGGCCTCGGTGAACGACGGCACCTCGGCGCGCGGCACCACGAGCACGTGGCCGTCCGAGACGGGGGCGATGGTGCCGAAGGCGACCGCGCGGTCGTCGGCCCAGACGAACCGGCCCGGGATCTCGCCGGCGATGATGCGGGTGAACAGCGTCGTCATGCCGCCCACGCTAGCGGCCCGGGTCAGCCGTGCAGGCGGTCCCGCAGCGCGAGCACCGTCCGCCAGTTCCGGGACGTGCCGCTGCGGCCGGTCAGCCGGTCCAGGACGGCGGCCGTGACCGTCGACCGCCCGATGCCGTCGGGGTAGAGCAGGTAGGCGTCCCGGCCCCGCCGGGTGCCCGTCTCGCGGCCGTACGCGGCGAGGTCGAGCGGGCCGTCGCCGACGGGGCCGTCGAAGAACGTCACCACCAGGTGCGCCGGGTCCGTCGCCGCCGCCTCCGGGTAGGGGTTCGCGGCGACCAGCGCGTCCACGTCCGCGCGGGTGCGGACGGTCAGGGCCGGCGGCCGCTCGAGGCGGTCGCCCAGGTCG
>JAPSIJ010000651.1 GCA_031178805.1 Cellulomonas sp.
CTCGCCGCCGCGGACGTCGCCCTGTACCGGGCGAAGCAGGCCGGCCGGGACCGGTTCCGGATCGCCACCGACGCGCTCGCCTCCCGGCCGCCGCGGCCGGCGGGCCCGGAGGCCCCCGCGGCGTCCGCCGACCACCCGGCCTCGGACGTCTGCGCCGGCTGCTGACCGTTCCGGTGCTGCCACCCTGGCGCCCGGGGATGCACGAAGGCCCGGACCGTGCGGTCCGGGCCTTCGTCGATGTCCTGCCGTGACATCACCGGTCGGGGTGGCGGGATTCGAACCCACGACCTCCTCGTCCCGAACGAGGCGCGCTACCAAGCTGCGCCACACCCCGGTGAAGCCCGCCCAGCATAGCCGACGTCGGGCCGTGGGCGTGAATCGACTGCTCAGGCCGTCGCCAGCCCCCTACAGCGGGGCGGTCAGCGTGAGCAGCGTGGCCTCGGGCCGGCACGCGAACCGCACCGGCGCGTAGGGGGACGTGCCGAGCCCGCCGCACACGTGCAGCCAGGTGGAGTCGGCGCCGCCCCGCTCGTCGGGCCGGGGCCCGGGCCAGCCGTGCAGCCCCTTCGCCCGGTCCCGCGGCAGGTCGCAGTTGGTCACCAGCGCGCCGTAGCCGGGCACCGCGAGCTGGCCGCCGTGGGTGTGCCCGGCGAGCAGCAGGTCGACGTCGTCGGCGTGCATCGCGTCGAGCACCCGCCGGTAGGGCGCGTGCGTGATGCCCACGTGCAGGTCCACGCGGGTCTCGTCCGCGCGCAGCACGCCCGCGTCGTCCCGGACGGCCGCGGCCCGGGCGTCGTCGGGGCCGCCGGCCGCGGGGAACCGGTCCCGATCCAGGTGCGCGTCGTCCGTGCCGACCAGCGACAGCCGCCGCCCGGCCACCTCCACGACGTCGCGGCGGTTGGTCAGGTCGACCCAGCCCGCCGAGGTGAACCGGCGGCCGAGCTCGCGCCACGGCAGCTCGACGGGCGGCTGCTGCGGCGCGACGCGGGCGTCGGGCAGCAGGTACCGGGCGGGGTTCTTCGGCGACGGCGCGAAGAAGTCGTTCGACCCCCAGACGAACGCCCCGGGCGTGCCCAGGTGCGGCTCCAGCGCGCGCAGGAGCGCGGGCATCGCCTCGAGGTGCGCCCAGTTGTCCCCGGTGTCCACCACGAGGTCCGGGCGCAGGGACGCAAGGTCGCGCACCCAGTCCACCTTGCGGTGCTGGCCCGGCGTCAGGTGCAGGTCCGACAGGTGCAGCACCCGCAGCGGGTCCTGGCCGTGCGGCAGGACCGGGACGGTCACCTCACGCAGCGTGTACCAGCGGGCCTCGACGACGCCCCAGGCGAGCGCGCCCGCGCCGGCGAGCGCCGTGGTGCCGAGGGCGCGGGCGACCGGGTGCGCCACTAGCCGTCGTTCCCCTGGCCGCCGCCCTGGCCGCCTTCGCCGCCCTGACCCGGGTTGCCGCCGCCCTGGTCGCCGCCCGCGGCGGGAGCCCCCGCCGGACCGGCGGACAGCGTCAGCGTGATGGTCGTGCCGGCCGGGGCGCTG
>JAPSIJ010000652.1 GCA_031178805.1 Cellulomonas sp.
GTCGCGGTGGCGGCGGTGTTGGGCGCGGAGCCCATGCCGGCCTCGTTGGAGAACAGCCCGCGCTTGGCGCCGTTCAGCACCGCGGCGAGGATGCCGCCGGCGGTCCCGGCGAGCGCCGTGTCCAGCCCGAAGGCGCCGCGGACGACCGTCGAGACGACGTCCGGCAGCTGGCTGAGGTTCATCGCCACGATCACGACGGCCAGCAGCAGGTAGGCGCCCGCCATCAGGGGCACCATCCACTCCGCGACCCGCGCGACCCGCCGGACGCCGCCGAACAGCACCGGCGCCGCGAGGACCATCAGCGCGACCGCGGTCCAGCCCACCGGGATGCCGTGGGAGGCCTCGAACGTGTGCGCGATGGTGTTGGCCTGCACCATGTTGAACGCGAAGCCGAACGTGAAGATCAGCAGCAGCGCGAACACGACGCCCCAGCGCCGCGAGCCCAGGCCGCGCTGGATGTAGTACGCCGGGCCGCCGCGGTACGAGCCGTCCGGGGCCCGGACCTTGAACACCTGCGCGAGCGTCGCCTCGACGAGCGCGGTGGCCATGCCGACGGCCGCCACCACCCACATCCAGAAGATCGCGCCCGGCCCGCCGAGGGTCAGGGCGACGGCGACGCCGGCGATGTTGCCGGTGCCCACCCGCGACGCCAGCCCGACGGCGAACGCCTGGAACGAGGAGATGCCGCCCTCGGCGCCGGTGCGGGAGCCCGCGACCTCGCGGAGCATCGCCGGGAACAGCCGGACCTGGACGGCGCCGGTGCGGATCGTGAACCACAGGCCGACGCCGACCAGGACGTAGACGAGCCAGTACGTGTAGAGCGTGTTCGACACCCAGTCGAGGGCGGCCTGCAGGTCCATCGCGGGATCCCTCCGGGCGGGTCGGGCGACGCGCCGGCGGCGCCGCGGGGGGTCAGGACCGGCGGAGCACCGGGTTGCGCAGCGTGCCGATCTCCTCGACCTCGACCTCGACGACGTCGCGCTCGGCCAGGAGGCCGACGCCCGCCGGGGTGCCCGTGAGGATGATGTCGCCGGGCAGCAGCGTGAAGACCTCGGAGACGTACGAGATCAGGGCGGCGACGTCGAACACCATCTGCGACGTGCGGCCGTCCTGCTTGGGCTCGCCGTTCACGCGCGAGCGCACGGCGAGGTCGTCGACGTCGAGCCCCGGGACGACCCACGGGCCGATCGGGCAGGACGAGTCGAAGCCCTTGGCGCGGGTCCACTGGGCGTCGCTGCGCTGGGCGTCGCGGGCGGTGACGTCGTTGGCCACCGTGTAGCCGAACACCTTGCTCAGCGCGTGCTCGGGCGAGACGTCCTTCGTCACCTTGCCGATGACGACGGCGAGCTCGGCCTCGTAGGAGACCTCCTCGGTCCAGTCCGGCAGCACGATCGGGTCGTCGGGGCCGACGACCGCGGTGTTCGGCTTGAGGAACAGCAGCGGGGACGTGGGGACCTCGTTGCCCATCTCGGCGGCGTGGTCGACGTAGTTGCGGCCGACGCCGACGATCTTGGACCGCGGGAT
>JAPSIJ010000653.1 GCA_031178805.1 Cellulomonas sp.
GAAGCCGGGGACCTGCGCGGGCTCGCCGAGGACCGGGCGACGGTGCGGCTGGTGGGCACCGTCCGCAGCACCCCGCTGCCGGTCGGACCGCCGCCCGCCCCCGAGGAGGACCCCGCCGCCGCCCGCGCGGGGCCGGTGCGGTTCCTGCTCGCGGCGCGCTCCGTGGAGGTCGTCGGGGGCACCGGTCCGGCGGCCGGTCCCGCACGCGGCGCCGGACCGCGGGCGACGGGCGCGGCGGTGGAGGTGCTGGCGCCCGCGACGGCGGGGTCGCTCGCCTACGGCACCGAGGTCGCGGTGGTGGCCCGGCTCGCGCCGGTGGGCGACCCCGCCCGCCGCGCGGTGGCGCGCGCCCGGGCGGCCGACGACCCCGTGACCCGCGCACCGCCGACCGCCCTGCTCCGGGGGACCGAGCGACTGCGCGCGGGGCTCGTCGGCACCGCGGCGGCGGTGCCGGGCGACGCGGGCCGGCTGCTGCCCGCGGTGGCCGTCGGCGACACCCGCGGTGTCGGCGACCTGGACGAGGCGATGAAGGTGTCCGGGCTCGCCCACCTCACGGCGGTGTCGGGTGCGCACTTCTCGCTGCTCGGCGGCGTGGTGCGGGCGCTCGCCGCGCGCTGCCGGGTGCCGCGCCGGTGGCGGTGGCTGCCGGTCGGTGCGGTCATGCTCGGGTTCGTCGCGCTCGTGCAGCCCGGCGCGAGCGTGGTCCGCGCCGCGGTGATGGGGGCGGTCGGCGTGCTCGGGCTGGTGGCCGGCCGGCCGGCGCGCTCGGTGCCCGCGCTGGCGGGGGCGGTGCTGGTGCTGGTCGTCGTGGACCCGTGGCTGGCCCGGGACATCGGGTTCGTGCTGTCGGTGGTCACCACCGCGGGCATCGCGCTGCTCGCCGGGCCGCTGGCGCGCCGGTGGTCGACGCCGGCCGGGCGCGGGACGCGGGCGACGGGCCGGAGCCACCGGGTGCGCGGGCGGTGGGCGGCCGAGTGCGGGCGGGCGCACCGTGGCGCGCCCGGCGGCGGACGGGGGACCGCGGGCTCCGGCCCCGGCGCCGGGCGCTCGACGGCGGCGGCAATCGCCACCGCCGTCGCCGTGCCCGTCGCCGCGCAGGCGGTGTGCGCGCCGGTGGTGCTGCTGCTGTCCCCGGCCGTGCCGACCTACGCGGTCCTCGCCAACCTGGCGGTGACCCCGGCCGTGGCGCCGGGGACGGTCGGCGGGCTGGTGGCCGCGCTGCTCGCGCCGTGGTGGCCCGCCGCCGCGACGTGGTGCGCGCAGGCGGCGGGCGCGGCGTGCTGGTGGATCGCCGCGGTGGCCCGCACGGCGACGGCGCTGCCCGGCGCGCAGCTGGCGTGGGCGGAGGGCGTGCTCGGGATCGTGCTGCTCGCGACGGCGTCCGGCGCGGCCCTCGTGCTGGCCCTGCGGTGTCGGCGGGACGTGGCACCCTAGGGGCGTGCCGCCCTCCGCCTCCACCGCCCGCCGTCCCGCCCGCGGCGCCGGCCGCGCGTCGGCCGCCCCCGCCGGGGTCGCCTGGGAC
>JAPSIJ010000654.1 GCA_031178805.1 Cellulomonas sp.
GCGGCTGCCGACCTGGCGGTTCACCGTGCCGGCCGGCGGGCAGTCCCTGTGGGTGGACCTCGGCGCGCCGGTGTCCTCCGCGCTCAGCGCGCTGGCGCTCGCGCACGGCGTGCGGGTGGCTCCCGGGTCCGCGTTCGCGGTGGACGGCGGCCTGGAGGACCGGCTGCGGCTGCCGTTCACGGCGGAGCCGGCGGCGCTGCGCCGGGCGGTGGACGGGCTGGCGCTCGCGTGGGCGGCCCTGGGTGCCCCCGGCCGGGCGGCCGGCCCCGCACCGGCCGCCCTTCCCGCGCTGGTCTGACGCGCGGTGCGCCGCGGCCGGCTCAGTCGCGGGGTCGCACCGTCATCGTCTCGGGCACGGTGGTCAGGTCGTACGCGGGCGCCACGGCCGTGCCGTCGTCGCGGAGCACCACCGACCGCACGCCCTGGTCGCGCAGCGTGCGCCAGTGCGCGCCGAGCCACTCCTCGGCGTCGTAGCGGGTCGGGAACACCGGCGACACCGGCCGGTCCAGGACCGCGCCGTCCGCGCCGGTGAGCTCCCACGCCCAGCGGGGCCGCAGCACCATCACACCGCCCCCCGCCCGGCGCGCGCCGCGGCGGCGTCGCGGGCCAGCGCCCGGCCGATCCGCGACGCCCAGAACGGGCCCTCGTAGATGAAGCCGGTGTACCCCTGGACCAGGTCGGCGCCGGCGGCGAGGTAGGCGCGGGCGTCGTCGGCGGTCGTGATGCCACCGACGCCGATCACCACCGGGCCGGCGCCGAGCCGGTCGCGCAGCCGGCCCACCACGGCCACGCCCCGGTCGAGCAGCGGCGGCCCGGACAGGCCGCCCTCGCCGAGGTCGTGCGCGATGGTGGTGTTCACCGCGACCACGCCGTCGAGGCCGAGCTCGGCCACCAGGTCCGCCACCGCGTCCACGTCGGCGTCGGCCAGGTCGGGGGCGATCTTCACCAGCAGCGGCACCCGCGGGCGCTGCGCCGCGGCGGCGGACTCGTCGGCGGCCGTCCGCGCCGCCTGCAGGATCGGGCGGAGCGCGGCGACCGACTGCAGGTCGCGCAGCCCGGGGGTGTTCGGCGAGGACACGTTCACCACGAGGTAGTCCGCGTACGGCGCGAGGTGCCCGGCGCTGGTCGCGTAGTCGTCGGCGGCGTCCTCGGGCGGCGTGACCTTGGTCTTGCCGATGTTCACGCCGACGACCAGGGCGCGGCCCGCGGCGGTGGAGCGCAGCGCGCGCAGCCGGCGGGCGACCGCCACCGCGCCCTCGTTGTTGAAGCCCATCCGGTTGCGCAGCCCGCGGCGGTCCAGCACCCGCCAGAGCCGCGGCCGCTCGTTGCCGGGCTGCGGCCAGGCGGTCACCGTGCCGACCTCGACGAACCCGAAGCCGAGCATGGTCAGGCCCGGGACGCCGACCGCGTTCTTGTCGAACCCGGCGGCGAGGCCGAACCGGGACGGGATCGTGCGGCCGAGCACCCGCACGGCGCCGGACGGCGGGGTGGCGAGCGCCGAGCGGAGCGCGCCGCGCAGCA
>JAPSIJ010000655.1 GCA_031178805.1 Cellulomonas sp.
TACCGGCCCCGCCGGCCCTGGCCGCGCCCGCCGCGGCTGCCAGCGCCACGGGCGGCCCCGCCCCGCGCGGCCCCGCCTCGCGCAGGCCGGCCGGACGTGCCGCCGCCGGACCGCCCGCCGCGCGGGTTCGGCGCGGCGGCGCCCCGGCCGGCCTGCCGGCCCTTCTTCCCCTCGGCCGCCTCCGGCGCGGCCTCGGGAGCGGCACCGCGGCCGCGCGAGCTGTTCACCGTGCGCCCGCGGACGATGCCGATCAGCTCCTCGACCAGCGGGTCGCCGTCGCGCTCGCGGGTCCACGCGAGCGCGGTCTGCGAGGTGGGCGCGCCGGTCAGCGGCCGGTACGTGACGTCGCGGCGGTGGTGCAGCCGGGCGAGCGACTGCGGCACCGCGAGCAGTCCGACGCCCGAGGCGACCAGCGCGACGGCCTCCTCGGTCGTCGCGGGCGCCGGGAGCAGCGAGGGCTCGCCCGGCGGGTCCGCCCAGCCGAGCACGTCGTCCGCCGGGGTGAGGAGCGTCTCCTCGGCGAGGTCCTCGGGGGACACCTCGTCCAGGGCCGTCAGCAGGTGGTCCTTCGGCAGCACCACGACGGTCGTCTCGACGTACAGCGGGATCGCCGACAGGGCGTCACGGTCGACCGGCAGGCGCAGCAGCGCGGCGTCGGCACGACCCGCCACCAGCGCCGACGCGGCGTCCGCGGCCGGCTCGTGCACCAGCTCGACCGGGACGTCGGTCACCCGCTCGCGCCAGGTGCGGACCCAGGACGCCGGCACGACGCCCGGCACCAGCAGCAGGCGGAACCGCGGGCCGTCGGGGGCGTCGGGGGCGGCGGGCTCGGCCTCGCCGGCGGGGTGCTCGGACATCGCCGCCAGCGTAGCCGCGCGCCGCGCCCGTATCCTGGTCCGGTGACCTCCGACTCCCCGGCCCGCCGCCAGCGCACGCCGCAGACCATGAAGCCCGCCACCGCGGCGGCGAAGCTCGGCGTGTACCTGCCCGCGACCCCCGCGGAGTTCCAGGCCGGCCCGGTGTCCCGCGAGGAGCTCGACGCGCTGCAGCGCACGCCCCCGCAGTGGCTCGTCGACCTGCGCCGCACCGGCCCGCACCCCCGCGCGGTGGTCGCCGCCCGGCTGCGGATCTCCACCTCCGGCCTGGCGCGCGCCGGCCTCACCGACCCGCTGACCACTGAGGAGATCGACGCGATCATCGCGGAGAGCCCCGAGTGGCTGCACCGCGAGCGCGCCACGCACGCCGAGGTGAAGCGCGAGGAGCAGCGGCTGCGCGAGCGCGACGCCGCCCGTGCCGCCGAGGCGAAGGGCGACGGCCCGCGCGGCTGACGCCCGGCGTCCCCGGCCGCGAGGCCGGACCCGGTCTACGGGTGCGCCGGGCCGCCGGCGGTGTGACCCCGGTCGCAGCCGCCGTCCCGGCGCGCGGCGCGTCGGTGCGGGGTGGCAGGGTGCATCCCGACGACCCACCCCCGCACGACGGAGGACGACCCGGATGACCGCGCCGCACGCCGCTCCCGACG
>JAPSIJ010000656.1 GCA_031178805.1 Cellulomonas sp.
CCGGGCGCAGCCGGGTGGCCTCCGGGCCGGCGCCGACGTCCAGCGGCGGGCCGACGGGGACGGTGGTCCGCGGCTGCGGCGCCGGGCCGGGCGCGACCTCCACGACCGGGCGGGCGCGGGTGACGTCGGCCTCGGCGGGCGCGGCCGCACCGGCCGGCGCACCGGGCCCGTCCGCCACGTCGAGCGGCGTCTGCGGCAGGCCGAGGTCCGCCTCCACCGCGCGCAGGTCGTGCGCCAGGTCCACGGCGCGGGCGTGCCGCTGCTGCGGCTCGCGGGCCATCGCGCGCGCGAGGACCGTGCGCAGCCGGTCCGGCACGTCGTCGCGGACGAACGGCACGGGCGCGCCGCGCTCGATCCGCCCGACCAGGTCCGCGGCCTCGTTGCCGCCGCCGGGCCGCTCGAACGGCGACCGCCCCGCCAGCGCCGAGAACAGCGTGGCGGCGAGCGAGTAGACGTCGGAGCGCGCGTCGCCGTGCGGGTCGGCCTGCAGCAGCTCGGGGGCGGCCCACGGGATCGACATGCCGACGGCCGGGCCACCGGCGTCGACCGTGGCCGCGATGCCGAAGTCGCTGAGCACCGGCCGGCCGAAGTCGTTGGTCAGCACGTTGCCCGGCTTGATGTCCCGGTGCAGGATGCCCGCCCGGTGCGCCGTCTCGACGGCCGAGGCCAGCCGCACGCCGAGCTGCAGCACCTCCGCGACCTCGAACCGCTCGCTGCGGTAGCGCTGGCCGAGGCCCGGCCGCCCGCAGTACTCCATCACCAGGTAGGGGCGGCCGTCGCCGGCCAGGCCCGCCTGGTAGACCGTCACGATCGACGGGTGGTGCGAGAGCCGCGCCGTGAGGTCCGCCTCGCGCTCGAACGCCGCGCGGGTCTCCGCGTCGACGCTCGCGAGCAGCACCTTCACCGCCACCGACCGACGGGGCAGCTCCTGCTCGTACAGGAACACGTCGGCCGAGCCCCCCGACCCCAGCAGCCGCTGCACCGTGTACCCGGGCAGGCGTGGCGGCTGCGAGGCCTCACGTCGCCGGTTCACGCACCCGGCTCCACGGTGAACGTCACGCCGTCGCCGAGGTCGACGACGTCTCCCTCGCCGACGGCCACCGGCTCGCCGGCCGCCACGCGCCGCGGCGGCAGGCCGCCGGCCGCCACGGTGATGCCGTTGGTCGAGTACAGGTCCGTGACCAGCACGCGGCCGGCCTCCAGGCGCACCTCGGCGTGGGTGCGCGAGATGTCCTGCTCCGGGCTCGGCACCGTCACCAGGCGCGGCTCGGCACCGTCGGGCGCGCGGGTCGCCTGCGGGGCGCGGCCGATCAGCACCACGCCGTCGACCGGCACCAGGGCACCGGTGGACAGCGCGAGCCGCGGCGCCGCGGCGGGCCCGCCGGACGCCGCCGGGGCGGTGACGGGCACGGCGCCGGACACCGGCGACGCGGCGAACGCGCCCGGCGCGGGGGCGGGCGTCGGCAGCACCGGGCCCGACGGCCAGTCGCCCGTCTGCGAGACCGCCCACGACGGCA
>JAPSIJ010000657.1 GCA_031178805.1 Cellulomonas sp.
CGGCCGCCACCGCGCCGGTCGTCGGGACGCTGCTCGCGCCGCGGACCGTGGCCGCGATCGTCGGCGCCGCCTCGGAACGGACGGTCGGCGGAGCGGTCACGCCCTGCACGGTCGTCGGTCGGGCGCGGCGCACCCGGGCGGCGGTCGCCGCCGGCGCCGCGCTGGTCGCCAGCGGGGCCGCCGGCGCGACGGTCCTCCCAGGGGCGGGAGGGTCGGCCCGTGGGGCGGTCGCCCCAGCTGCCGCGCGGCTCCCGCTCGTCCCGCTCCGTGCTGTTGGCGCCGCGCGCGTCGTCACGGCGGGATCCGGACCAGGCGCCCGCGGAGCGTGGCGCGCCCGTGCGCTCCGCCGAGCGACCGCCGGGGCCACCCCACCGGGGTGCCTCGTCACGACGCCCAGACGTCGCACCGGCGTCCGCACCCCAGGCGCGCGCCGGACGCGCACCCCGGCCATCACGCTGATCGCGGTCGCCGCGCTGCTGACGGTCGCCGGTGGGCGGGCGGTCCTCGCGCCGGCCGGACCGCTCGTCCGTCCGGTCCCACGGCCGACCGGCGCCACCGGCGCCGCGGCCACGGTCCTGCGGGCCGCTCGGCGACCACGGTCGCCCGGCACCGCGCGGGGCGTCGCGCCGGTCGCCACCGCGCCCACCGGCCGACCACGAGCCACGCTGCCCGCGCGGCTCCTCGCGGCGGTCGCCGTCGGGGGCCCCGCGGTACCCGCCGGCGACGCGGCCGGCACCCGGGCGCGACCCGCCGGCCGGGCGCTCGTCGCGGTCCCGCCCCTGCCACGGCGTACGACCCGACCGCGGCGCCCGCTCGTCGCGACCGCCACCGGTCGTCCGGGGCCGTCCCGTGCCACCAGCGGTCCCCGGACCGGAGGGCCGCCCACCGGCGCGACCGGGACGCCCGCCGCCCGGCCGATCCTCGGGTGCTCCGCCGCTGCGGCGCTCGTCTCCACCGCGGCGGTCGCCGCCGGACCCGCCCCGCGGACCATCGGCACCACGGGACCAGCCGCGTGCGCCCCCGGAGGTGCCGCTACCGCCGCTCCAC
Organism: Cellulomonas sp.; assembly: GCA_031178805.1. GTDB lineage: Bacteria > Actinomycetota > Actinomycetes > Actinomycetales > Cellulomonadaceae > Cellulomonas. The sequence continues at coordinate 1,048 of JAPSIJ010000657.1, forward strand.
GGGCGTGCCGAACCGCCGCCCTGTCGGTCCTGGCGGGAGCGTCGCTCGTCCGAGCCGTCGCTGTTCATGTGTAACTCCTCGTCGTACGTCGACGCCCATGGTCTCATCACCGCGGACAGCGGGTGGGCGGTGCTGTGTCGCGCGTGCGTGCGGCGGAGCCGCCGCCGGCGCAGGCAGCGGCTCTCCGGCCGCGCCATGCTCCGAGTGCCCGCATCACGCGGCACCGTCGCAGACGCGACGTACGGCAGGCACGCCGCGCGCCGCTACGGGAAGACGCGGCTACGGATTCCGAGAAGGGACCCGAGAAAGCCCGTCACGCCTCCGCATGCGCCAGCGGATGGGCCAGGAACGCACGAAGGCCCACCCGTGGTCGGGTGGGCCTTCGTGGAATGGTTGTCCGGCGGCGTCCTACTCTCCCACACCCTGGCGAGTGCAGTACCATCGGCGCTGAAGGGCTTAGCTTCCGGGT
>JAPSIJ010000658.1 GCA_031178805.1 Cellulomonas sp.
GCCGTCACCCGCACGGGTGACGGCGGACCCCGCCCGCGGCGGGGCCGGCGGCGGGATCAGCGGCGCGGCGTGCGCGGGCGCTGCGCCGTGCCCGGGGCGTCGCCCGGGTCGTCCTCGCCGGCGGCGGCGTCCGTCCCGGCGGCGTCGCCCGCGGGGGCGAGCAGGCCGCGCAGCGACTCGACGGCGTCGTCGCCCGCGTCGGTCGCGGCGTCGGTGGCCGCGACGTTCGCCGCGGTGACGGCCTCGAGCACCTCGGCGCGGTGCACCGCCACGGAGCGCGGCGCGTCGATGCCGAGGCGGACGCCGTCGCTGCGCACCTCGATCACGGTCACGACGATGTCGTCCCCGATCACGAGGCGCTCCCCGACCCGCCTGCTCAGCACCAGCATGGCGCCGACCCTACCGTCCGGTCCGATCCCGCCGCGCGCGCCACGCACCCGCGGCGGGACCTCAGCCCCAGACGGTGCCCGGCGGCAGGTGCTCGCCGAGGGCGGCGGCCCAGGCCACGCGGGACGCCGGCACGCCGTCGATCCAGGCCACCGGGACGCCCAGCCCCAGCACGGTGCCGGGCTCGCTGGTCTCGAACAGGCCGCCGACCGCCAGGGCGTCCAGCGGCCGGCGGGCGCCGACGGCGCCGATCCAGCGCAGGCAGTCCCGGGACTTGCTGCGGGCGTCGACCACGCCCCACGCCTGCTCGGGGGCCAGCGCGGCCAGCAGCTCGGCGGCGGCGTCCTCCCGGGTGCGGCCGGGGCGGACGCCGAGGGCCACCACGGTCACCGTGTCCGTCTCGGGCCGGTCGGTGCGCCAGCGCGCGGCGGCGGCCGGCGTGGTGAGCCGGCGGGCGGTGGCGCCCGGGGCCTCGGCGTCGCCCGCGTGCACGACCGGGCCGGCGCCGTGCCGCAGCGCGAGCAGGTCGGCGACGCGCACGGCGTCCTCCGGCGGGCCGGCGACGACCAGCACGGTGCCGGGCTCCCGCGGCACGGGCGGGGCGGCCGGCACGGCCGCGAGCAGCCGGGCGAGCTCCACGGGGCCGGCGCCGCAGGCGGCGAGCAGCGCCGCGGGCACGCCGAGGTCCGCGAGCGCCGCCGCCGTGACGGCGCCGGGGGTCGCCGCGGGCGCCGGCGGGACGGGCACCGGGGCGAGGGGCACCTGCTCGACCGCCGGCGCGGGCGCCGGGGCCGGCACCACGGGCGGGGCGATCGGCTCGAACGTCCGCTCCGCGGCCGGGGGCGGCACCTCGATCTGGTGCTCCGGCGGCACGGCGCCGGTCATCGCGGAGATCTGCTCCAGCACGGAGACGAACGCCTCCTCGCCGGTGGACACCCGGGGCCCGCGGGCCTCGGGCACGCCGGCCGCGCCGCCCGCGGGCAGCACGTCGGTGCCGGGCGCCTCGGGCCCGAAGCCGTCGTCCCCCGCGTCGGCCGCGGCCAGCAGCGCGTCGATCCCGGACGCGGCGGGGGCGCCGCCCGCCCCGCCCGCGAGCGAGGCCGCGGTGACGCCGCGGCGGCGCAGCA
>JAPSIJ010000106.1 GCA_031178805.1 Cellulomonas sp.
GGCTGTCGGTGGCCGGGTCTACCGTCGCCGCATCGGGTCCGGGGCCGTCGCCGGACGCTCGTCGGAGGAGGTCTCGTGACCACGTTCGGACGGTCGGACGACCTGCGCGGCGCGGAGCTCGTCGGCGTCGACCTGCGTGGTGCCCGGTTCCGCGGCGCGGACCTGTCCGACGTCGTCATGCGCGGTGTCGACATCGCGGGTGCCGAGATCGAGTCACCGTGGCTGCTGGAGGGCGGTGCGCTGCTGGTCAACGGCGTGGACGTCGCCCCGCTGGTGGACGCCGAGCTGGACCGCCGGTTCCCCGGCCGTGCCGAGCGCCGCGCGCAGGACCCGGAGGGGCTGCGCTCGGCCTGGGCGGCGCTGCAGCGGGCCTGGGACGCCGCCGTCGCGCGGGCCGCCGCGATGCCGCCCGGCACGGTGGACGTGTCGGTGGCCGGGGAGTGGTCGTTCGCGCAGACGCTGCGGCACCTCGTCATGGCGACGGACACCTGGCTGCGCGGGGCGGTCCTCGAGGTCGCCGCGCCGTACCACCCGATCGGGCAGCCGAACGACGAGTACGCGCTCGACGGGTACGACACGTCGGTGTTCGCGCCCGGCACCCCCGCGTACGCCGACGTGCTGGAGGTGCGGGCGGAGCGCGTCGCCATGGTGGAAGACTTCCTCGCGACCGTCACCGCCGAGGAGCTGGCCACCCCTCGTCGCAACCCGTGGGCGCCGCAGGTGCCGGAGACGACGCTGTCCTGCCTGCGCACGATCCTCGAGGAGGAGTGGGAGCACCTGCGCTACGCGCTGCGCGACCTGGACGCCGTCGAGGCGGCGTCCGGTCCGAGCTGACGCCACCGCCGCCCGTCAGCGGGCGGCCTCGGGCCACGCGTCACCTGCGGCACCACCGACGCCCCGCCCCGCGACGGCGACGACGGTCCGCCGGACGGCCGCGAGGAGCTGGCCGAGGCCGGGATCCTCGACAGGGAAGTGGCCGCACCGGTCCAGCAGCACGACCTCGGTCGGCGCGGCCACGCGGTCGAGGAAGCGGCGACTCAGCGCGACCGGCGTCCAGCGGTCCTCCGCGGGGTGCGTCAGGACCAGCGGCGTCCGCGCCCGCTCCGGCTCCACCGCGAGCCTCAGCTCGAGGAACGACCGCATCCACCCGAGCGGCACCCTGCCGCCCCCGCCCCGGGGGTCGCCCAGGACGGCCCGGACCACGTCCGGGTCGTTGGCGATGTGCCGCATGTCGGCGACCCAGCGCACGGGCACGCGGACGGACGCGAGCGGCCCCGCGAGCAGCCGCAGCGCCGGGCCGGCGACCTGCCCCACGAGCGGGTGCCACGTCAGCCGTGCCCGGACCGCCGCGTCCCGCGGGTCGAGCAGGCACGTGGCGACGACCGCAGCGGCGAGGCCGGTCACCTCCGCCGCCTCGTAGGCGAGCAGCCCGCCCATGCTCGCGCCCATGAGGACCAGGGGCCGGTCGTCGTCCTCGGCGCGGAGCAGGTCCGCCGTCATCCGCTGCCAGTGCCCGTACCGGACACGGCGGTCACGTGCCCGCGTCCTCCCGTACCCGGGCAGGTCGGGGACGGTGACGTGCACACCGAGCGCGGCCACGTGCTCGGCGACGGGGCGCAGCGCGGCGGCGTTGCCGCCCGCCCCGTGGAGCAGGACCACCCGGACGGGCGCGTCGGGACGGCCGAGGCGCAGCAGGTGCACGTCCGCGTCGTCCCACCGCCACACGGACGAGGCCACGGGTGCGCGGACGGAGGGCGGACGAATCAGGCCCGCGTACCGGTCCGGTCCCATCGCCTCACCGTAGCGGGCCGGTCACCGCGCACCGACGGGACGGTGCGGCGGCGTACCCACCGCCCGCACGGCCACCAATCGTTTCAGGTCGCCCCCCGTACCCGCGGCGCTGCGTAGGTTGCGAGGCCTCACTCGTCAGCAGCAGGGGGCAGCGCATGAACAGGATCAGGACGACTCTCACGGCGGGGCTGCTGGCCGCGTCCGTGCTGGCCGCCGTGCCGGCCGCGTCGGCGGCGTCGCCGGAGGGACGGTCCGGCCATCCGGGCGGACCCGGGCACCACGGGCAGCGCGGCCCGTGCGACCGCGTCGACGCGCTCTTCTGCGAGGACTTCGAGGGCCAGCCGCTGGGCGGCGCGTCCAGCCTCGACTGGGGCGTCGTCACCCGGCACGGCACGCTGCAGGTGGAGCGCGCCGGCCGCCACGGCAAGGTGCTGCGCGTGCACACCGAGGACAACGGGCTGGCGTTCCTGCAGGTGCACGACTTCGCGGCACCGGGCGAGAGCTTCTGGGGGCGGCTGCGGCTCAAGGTCGACGACTTCCCCACCGCGCCCGACTGGGCGCACTTCACGCTCGTCGAGGTGACGGGCACGGGCAGCCCGGAGGTGGTGCGGCCGCTCGGCGGGCAGTTCGCGCCGACGGTCGGCCCGGACGCGACGTTCTGGGGCGTCGGCGCGGACGGCGGCCCGACGGGCGACTGGACGCGCTGGCAGGAGTCCGCGCCGACCGTCGAGGACCGGTGGCAGTGCGTGGAGTTCGAGTGGTCCGCGCCGGACGACCGCGTCTCGGTGTGGTTCGACGGGGTCGCGCAGCCCGACATGACGGTCACCGGCACGGACCACGGCGGGGCCGACACGGACTTCGTCCTGCCCGTCGCGGACACGATCAAGGTCGGGTGGCAGCTCTACCAGGGCGGGACGACGCCGGAGCGGTTCGACGTGTGGATGGACGACATCACGTTCGACACCGAGCGGGTCGGCTGCCGGTAGCCGTGAGGTGCGGCGGGGCGTCCGCAGGCGGATCCGGCCGGTGCGCACCAGGATGACCAGGACGTCGACCCCGACCGAGAGGTGAGCACACCCATGGAGCACTGGACGATCGCGACCGTCGCCGAGCAGAGCGCGGACTTCCGCCGGGTGCTGTGGACCGGGCAGCACACGCAGCTCGTCGTCATGACGATCCCGCCGGGCGGGGAGATCGGCGAGGAGGTCCACGAGGACATCGACCAGATCCTCACGTTCGTCTCCGGGACCGGGAAGGCGATCGTCTCCGGGCGGGAGAAGAACGTCGCGCAGGGTGACCTCGTCGTCGTCCCGGCCGGCAAGAAGCACAACTTCGTCAACACGGGCGAGAACCCGCTGATCCTCTACACGGTCTACGGCCCGCCCGAGCACGCCGACGGCGCCGTGCACGCCACCAAGGAGGAGGCGGACGCCGCCGAGGAGTCGGGCGAGGACGAGCCGCCGACCGAGTGACCACCGCCTGACGGCCCGCGGGTCCGTCGTCCCGTCGTCGCCGACGACCGGGGCGGCGGACCCGCCGCCGCGGGCGCGTCCGGGAGGCCCTCGACCTCAGTCCAGGTGCCCGGCCACCCCGCCCGCGCCGCCGAGCCTGGCGGCCGTGATCGCGCCGTACGTCAGCATCGGCGCGAGGGGCGAGGTCCGCGGGGTCCCGCCCGCGGCGACGTGGGCGGCCTGCTCCCGCAGGGCACGCACCACGCCCCGGGCGCCGCCGCCGCAGTGCCGCTCGAGGGCGTCGGCGAGCTGCGTGAGCACGTGCGGCGACTGCGAGGCCTCGACGTAGTCCGTCAGGGCCAGCACCGTCAGGTACGTGCGGCGGCGCGCGCCGCGGGGCCGGAGCGCGAGCAGCAGCGCCCCCGCGCCGTTGGGCACGAGCGCGACCGTGGTGCCGGGCGCGAGCGCGACCCGGCGCGGCACGCGGCAGCGGCGCGTCACGAGGACGCCCGTCGCGGGGTCGAGGGACGCCGACGTCCAGCCGAGCACGACCATCCACCCCACGAGCAGCGGCAGCACGACGGCGACCCACACCCGGTTCTCGGGCTGCGTGACCGCCACCCAGCCGCAGACGACGACGACGGCGACCCCGGTGGCCACCACCCAGCGCCACCAGCTCGCCGAGCGCAGGCCGGGGATCCGGAGCTCGTCGGCGGGCACCGTCAGCCGGTCCTCGACGCCCCGGCCGCGTCGCCGACCACCGCGAGCACCGCCGCACGCAGCGTGGCCTCGAGCTCGGCGCGCGACGCCGGGCGCGCGGTGAGCGGGTGCTCGGCGTCGTCGTCCGCCGTCAGCAGCCACGCGCCGCCGGGACCGGTGAACAGGCCCAGCACGGGCGGGTCGCGGTCCTCGACGCGCCGCACGACGACGTCGGTGCGCAGCAGCGCGGCGCCGAGCGCGTCGACGACCTCGCGCGGCGGCTCCGAGCCGTCGCCGTCGAGCGCGACGACCGGCCCGCTCGCGTCGCCGCACCCGGGGTGCACGGCCGCGCCGACGACCAGGTCGGGCAGGTCGGCGGTGGGGGCGAGCGCGAAGCGGTGCATGCCGTCGGAGCCGACCTGCTCGAGCACGACGACGTCGTCGACCACGTGCGCGTACCAGTAGTCCTGCGTGGCGACGGTGGTGCGCCCGACCGCCACGACGGCGGTGGCCGCCCGGCGCAGGGTCACGAGGGACAGGACGTCGCGTCTGACCTGGAGCTCGACGGTGGGCTCGCCCACCGCGGCCGCGAGCGCGGTCGGCGTCGGCGGGTCCACGACGCCGCGTGCCACGAGCCCCCGGTACGCGGTGCGTCGCGCGGTCTCGCGCTCCGCCTCGTCGAGCCCGTCCAGGTAGGGCGTCACCACGACGCCGCCCGGGCCCGCGAGGATCGCGAGCTCCTCGTCGGTCAGGACCTCGACCGGGACGGCCGTGCCGTCGGCCACGCCGCCGCTCACAGCAGCCCGAACGAGAGCACGTCGAGCGCACCCTTACCCATGTCACGCACCGCCTCACCCGCCTCGCGCACGGCGCGTCCGGCGCCGGCGACCTGTTCCCCTGCCCACTCCGCGGCGTCGGACACCGCACCCGTGGTCGTGTGCCACGCGTCGGCCACGTGCCCGCCCGCGGTCGTCAGGAACTCACCGATCTCCTCACGATGGTCCCAGGCCAGGTTGCCGACGCTCCACAGCCCGTAGGCGAGCACCGCACCACCGGCCACGGCGACGCCCACGGGGCCGAGCGCCGCGCCGCCGATCAGCAGCGCGGCCGCGCCGCCGGCGCCCGCGAGGCCGAAGCCGCGCGTCGCCCACCCGCGTGCGCCCTCGTACCCGCCACCGGTGACCGCGTCGATCCCGCCGGTGAGCACGGTGAGGGGGAGGAACGCGCGCCCGACGAGCCGCGCCGGCCCCTGCCCGATGACGCGACCGAGGATGCCGCCGTCCGCCTTGCCGAAGCGCAGCGTGTCGAGGGCCGTGTCGGCCGCGTCGAGGTTGCGCACGAACGTCGCGTAGTCCGTGATCGGCGCCGTCGCCGCCCGCAGGTACTGCAGGTAGGCGCCGCTCTTCGTGGCGGAGCCGACGAGCTTCTGGATGACCTGGCCGAGGGCGACGCCGCCCGCGCCGACGACGCCGAGCGCCGCCAGGACGTCCCGGGACTCGAGCGCGCGGGCGAGGTACGCGTCGACCGCCGACCCGAGCGTCTGCGGCACCGGCACGGCCGCGAGGCGGTCGGCGACCTGCCGGTCGACCTCCGCCAGGAGCGACAGCGCGGCCCCGACGGACTCGGCGTGGCCGGCCGCCTGCGTGTTCAGGGCCCGCTGCTGCGCGTCGCGGCGGGCCGCCGCCCCCGTCGGGTCGCCCGGCTCGGTGAGCACGGGCGGCAGGCTCGGCGGGGTGACGCGGCCGTCGGCCGACACGGCGAAGCCGGCGTCGCGGATCGCGGCGACCGTGCCGAGCACGGCGTCGCGGGCGCCGCCGAGGTCGGTCGCGCCGGACCGGAGGGCGCTGCGGGCCGTCTGGAGCGCGTCTGCGAGCTCGAAGCCGGTGGCGACGTCGCGCGCCATCTGCTCCGCCGCCGCCTGCGCCGCGGCCCCTTCCCACCCCTCCGCGAGGCGGGCCATCGTCGCCCGCGCCGCCCGGACGTGCGACTCGACCTCGCTGCGTGCGCTCTCGACGCCGTCGGCGGCCTCGGCGAGCACCGCGGGGCGCCAGCTCCGTGCGACCTCGAGGGTCAGCTGCGCGGTCACGGGACGGCCAGCCCGTCGAGCTGCCAGCAGGCGTTCTCCTCGGCCACGCGGTAGTCCGTCGCCGCACCGGCGACGCCGGCGGACGTGCCGCGCAGCCGCTCGCCGAGCACCTGCACGGCCGCCGCCGTGCGGGTGGACACCCAGAGCGCCGCCTCCGCCGTGGCGGACCCCGGCAGGGCGTCCGGTACGGGGGCGAACGGTCCCGCGACGTCGACGGCCTGCACGGCCGCCGCCGTGGCGGCGAGGTCGTCGGACGCCGCGTCGAGCGTCGCCGGGTCGGCCGCGAGGGTCATGGGCCGGGCCTCCGTCAGGGTCGGGGTCGGGGTCGAGCGATGGTGGGCGGGGCGGTGGTGGGCAGGCGCCGTGCTCAGGACCAGTCGGTGGCCAGGAAGCCGAACGCGCCCCCGCCCGGGAGGGCGGTCAGCGGCGAGGACCGCACGGCGTTCCCCTCGGCCAGGTGGCGGCCCTGGGCCGCGAGCCGGGGGATCGCACGTCCGGGGTCGCGCGGGCCGTGCCGCTCCAGCACGGCGGCCAGCGCCTGGAACAGCTCGGCCGACTGGCTCGCCTCGTGGCCCTTCTGCAGGCGGATCAGCGGCACGACGGCACGGCGCCAGCCGTTGAGGCGCTCGAGCGAGAGGTCGACGCCCGTGCGGTGCACCTTGAGGTTGACGTAGGCGCGCCGCTCCGCGACGACCGGGCGCACGGTCCACGTGCGGCGCGCGGGCGAGAGCAGGCCGCTCGCCACGTCCAGGGTGCCGGCGACCTGGCCCGTCGCCCCGGCGTCGAGGACCAGGAAGACGAGCGCGTCGCCACCGGCGGGGGAGTGGGGCACGCGTGGTCCTTCCGTCCGGGACCGCTCGCCGGGCCCTCCGGCGCAGAAGTTACCCGACGACCGCTGCGTGCGACCGCCGCCACGGCGGCCGGCGCGGCGCGGGGCGGCGGGTCGGATCGTCCTGCGGACCGATGCCGGCGGGGGCCACCGGCCCCTACGGTGGGCGCATGATCGTGGCCGAGGACGTCCTGCTGCTGCTCACCGACGACGTGACCGGCAAGCCGGTCCTGGACGGCACCCGGCGGGACATCGCCGTCGCGGGCGCTGTCGTCGCGGAGCTCGCGAACGAGGGCCGCCTGACCGCGCGGAGGTC
>JAPSIJ010000107.1 GCA_031178805.1 Cellulomonas sp.
CTCGCTCGTGCACCGGCGCTGGGCCATCACGACGCCGACGGCCCGGTCGAGCTCGGCGCGGTCGGGCTCGGCGCGGTCGAGCCCCGGGCTGCCCGCGCCACCCGATCCGCCGGGCCGCGCGTCGCCGGCGGGGGCGAAGACGGAGGCGGAGGCGGAGGCGGCGCAGCGCAGGGCCAGCCCCGTCGTGCGGGCCAGCAGCCGCGCCACGCGGGCGGCGGCGCCGAGGTCGGCCGCGGGCCACGCCCCCGCCGCGGGCCGCAGGAGCGTCACGACCACGAGGGCGCCCGGCGTGCGGCCCGGCACGGCGACCGCCGAGCCGAAGCCCTCGCCCCGGGCCTGCTCCGACCACGACGGCCAGCGCCGCTCCCGGCCGAGGTCCGGCACCACCACGGGCACCTCCCCCGCGAGGGCGAGCAGGCGGGGGCCGCCCGCCGCGCCGTCCTGCGCCCGCTCGCACCGGTCCGCGGCCGCGGAGGTGCTGCCCAGCCGCACCGGCCGGCTGCCCCACACCGCGCTCGCGGACAGCTGCACCGCGTCGAGCGGCGCCGCGCGCAGGACGTCCGCGGCCACCGCCCGGAGCTCCTCCAGGGGCACCTGGGTCCCCGCCGGACCGGACACCTCGCCGGTCACCGTGCGGGCCGGCGTGCGAGGTGGACCAGCACGCCGCCCACCGCCACGACCGCGGCCGCGAGCAGCGCCGCGCCCGCGACGCCGGCGCCCGTCACCGCGAGCGACCGGAGCGCCGGCCGGTCCACCGCGGCCGGGGTCCCGGCCGTGGTCGCGGCGGGCGCGGCCGTCGTGGACGAGGAGCCCGTGGTCACCGTCCCGTCCGTCCCCGTGCCGGGGTCGTCGGGGGTCACGACGGGCGGGTCCGTCGGGGTGGGCCCGTTCGGGTCGACCGGGTCGACCGGGTCCACGGGGTCGACGGGGTCGACCGGGTCCACGGGGTCGACGGGGTCGACCGGGTCCACCGGTCCCTCGGGCTCCCGGCCGGGCACGCAGTAGCGCCAGTCCCGCTCGTCCGCGCCGCCGCGACCCGAGTTGTCCTCGCCGAAGTGGTAGTTGTAGCCGTTCGACTCGGTCCAGTCGATGCACATGCCCGGCTCCAGCCCGAAGTACGACCACGGGATGAAGGTGGCGCCGATCAGCTCCTTGTGGCTGTCGATGCTGACGTTGCTGGCCCCCGGGACGTTGATGTTCACGTAGCCGCTCGCGGGGATCGGGTCGCGGAAGTGCAGCCCGTCCGCCGCCCACCAGAAGGGCCGGTCGTACTCGTCGGCGTCCTGGTAGCCGTCCGTGACGACCACGACGTCGCCGGCCGGGGCCGGCTGCGTCGCCTCGGGCTCGGTGGTCCCCGGCTCGGTGGTCCCCGGCTCGGTGGTCCCGGGCTGCGTCGTCTCCGGCTCGGTGGTCCCCGGCTCGGTGCTCTCCGGGTCGGTCGGCTGGGGTGCGGTGGTCTCCGGCGTCGTGGTCTCCGGTGCCGTGGCGTCCGGCTCGGTGGTCTCCGGCGTCGTGGTCGCCGGCGTCGTGACCTCGGGGTCCGTGCTCCCGGGGTCCGCGGCGTCGGCCGTCACGCTGACGACCGGTGCGTCGGCGACGGTCGCGTCTCCCACCTGGAGCACCGCCGGGGCTCCCGCCAGGACGAGGGCGAGCCCGAGCGCGGGTGCGCTGAGGGTGGACATGGGTTCCTCCTTCCCGCCTGCCGGCGGGGGGACGTGCCCGTCCGCGCCGTGGCGCGGACGGTGGGCCGCCCTGGCGGTCGTGCCGCGGGCGGTGCTGACCCGGGCGGGGTCAGCCGCGCAGGTCGACGAGGGAGCCGGTGCCGGTGAGCTCGAGCAGGCGCCGCAGGCGCGGGTCCGCCCCGAGCACGCGGACCCGCCCGGGGGCGGTCGCGTGCACGGCGCACACGAGGTTGGCGAGCGCCGAGTCGGCGAAGGTCACGCCCGACACGTCGAGCGTGCGCACGCCCGCTGCCGCGAGCGCGCCGAGCGCGCCCTCCAGCTCGCGGTCCCCGCCGAGCAGGGCGCAGAACCGCCCGAGGGTGTCCCGGTCCACGTCGCCGCGCAGGCGCAGCGTCGTGGGGTCGTCCGGGTCGAACCGGATCTCGCCGCACCGGTCGCCCGTCGCGGGTGCCGGTGCCGTCATCGTGGTGCTCCGTCCGTCGTCCATGACGTCTACGGCAGCACCGGGGGCACCACGCACCGGGGGCCCGCAGCGACTAGGTGGTGGCGCGACGTCGCGGCCCGGGGGTACTCAACCGGTGGTATGGCGGGAGTGGGTGGCGTCGGGCCAGGGCGGCGAGGGTCGTGCGGACGCGGCGCCGGCGGCCCGTCAGACCGGCGGGCGCCGGGTGTCCCGCGGGGGCCGGGCGCAGGAGGACTCCGGCGCGGGACGGTCCGGGCACGACGCGGCCGGCGGTCCCCGGCGCACGTGGGCAAGGACCGCCGGCCGGCGGGGCGGGCTCAGCGCAGGCCGTCGAGCTCCGCCGCGAGGGAGTCGGCCTCGGGGCCGACGATGACCTGGACGATGCGGCCGGACCGCACGACGCCGAACGCGCCGGTGGCCTTGAGGCCGTCCTCGTCGACCTGCTGCGGGTCGGTGACCTCGACCCGGAGCCGGGTGATGCACGGCTCCAGGTCGACGACGTTGCCGCCGCCGCCCAGCGCCACCAGGATCTGCTCTGCCTTGCTCATGGAACTCCCGTCGTGCTCGCTCGCTGCCCGATCCGCCCCTGCGGCCGCGGGGGCGGCCATCTGCGGCCCAGCCTAGTCCGCGCCGGCCGAGCGGGGGCGGGCAGCCGCGCCGCACGGCCGGCCCGCACCGGGCGGGGACCGGGCCGGCACCGGGCGAGGACCGGGCCGGCAGCCGGGGCGTGGTGGGAGACTGTCGCGCATGACCCAGCCGACGCCGTCCCGGCCGGAGCCGGCCCGGACCGCCCTGCCGCTCACCGCCGCCGCCTCCGTCTCCCCGGGGCGGCCCGCGCCCGAGGGGTCGTCCGAGGCGCGCCGCCGGGACTCGTTCTACGAGGCCGTCGGCGGCCACGAGACGTTCGTCCGCCTGGTCGACGCGTTCTACGAGGGCGTGGCGACCGACCCCGTGCTGAAGCCGATGTACCCGGAGGAGGACATGGGCCCCGCGCGGCGGCGGCTGACGATGTTCCTCGAGCAGTACTGGGGCGGCCCGACCGCCTACTCCGAGGAGCGCGGGCACCCGCGGCTGCGGATGCGGCACATGCCGTTCGCCGTGGACCCCGACGCCCGCGACCGGTGGCTCGCCCACATGCGCGCGGCGGTGGACACCCTCGGCCTGGCGCCGATGTACGAGGCGACGCTGTGGGACTACCTGGAGCGCGCCGCGCACTCGCTGGTCAACACCGCCGGGCGACCCTGACGCCTGCGACCCGTGAGACGCTGGTCGGCGTGACCGACGCTGCACCGCAGGGCGCGACCACCGCGCCGACCGCCCCCGACCCCATCACCGCGCTGCTCGGCGTCCTGGACGTCGCCCCCGGCGCCGGGACCGACGCGTTCACCGCGCACAACCTGCCCAAGCCCGGTGGCCGGGTGTTCGGCGGCCAGGTCATCGCGCAGGCGCTCATCGCGGCCGGCCGCACCGTGCCGGAGGGGCGCCTGCCGCACTCGCTGCACGGCTACTTCCTGCGCGCGGGCGACGTCGCCACCCCGGTCGACCTCGCGGTCGAGCGGCTGCGCGACGGCCGGTCGTTCTCCGCGCGCCGCACGCACGCGGCGCAGGGCGGGGACCCGATCCTGTCGATGATCGCCTCGTTCCAGGAGGACCAGGAGGGCCTGGAGCTCACCGAGCTCGCGCCGGACGTCCCGGACCCCGAGGACGTGGAGTCGGCGATGGACCGGATGGGCCACCTCGACCACCCCGTCGCCCGGTTCTGGACGCACGAGAGCGCGTTCGACGTCCGGCACGTCGGCGGGTCCATCTACCTCGGCCCCGCCCCCGCGGCCGACGCGCGGCAGCAGGTGTGGATGCGCACCAAGGGCGCGCTGCCCGACGACGCGCTGCTGCACCGCGCGGTGCTGGCGTTCGCCTGCGACCAGATCATGCTCGAGCCGGTGCTCCGCCGCGCCGGGCTGTCCTGGCTCACCCCCGGGCTGTCCGTCGCGAGCCTCGACCACGCCATGTGGTGGCACCGCGACGTGCGGGTCGACGAGTGGCTGCTCTTCGACCAGGCGGCGCCGTCCGCGCAGGGCGGCCGCGGGCTCGGCACCACCCGGGTGTTCGACCGGTCCGGTGCCCTCGTGGCGACCATCGCCCAGGAGGGCATGGTCCGCGTGCCGCAGGCCTGACGGCCGGCCGCCGGCGCTCCGCTGGCGGGCGACCGGGCCGCGGGGCACAGTGTCCCGGTGGTGAGGCTGCGACGGGTCCGGATCGACGCCCCGGGGTGGACCCGGCGGCGTGCCGGGAGCGGGTTCTGGTACCTCGACGTCGACCGGACGACCCGGATCCAGGACCCCGAGCACCTGGACCGGATCACCGCGCTCGCCATCCCGCCCGCGTGGCAGGACGTGTGGATCAGCCCGTGGCCCAACGGCCACATCCAGGCCGCCGGCCTGGACGACGCCCGGCGCCGGCAGTACCTGTACCACGAGCAGTGGCGGCTGCGCCGGAGCCGGCAGAAGCACGACCACGTGCTCGACGTCGCCCGGCGGCTGCCCGGGGCGCGGCGGTCCGTGCGGCGCGATCTCGCCCTCCCCGGCTTCCCGCGCGCGAAGGCGCTCGCGCTCGCCTTCCGGCTGCTCGACCTGGCGTACTTCCGGGCCGGCGGCGAGGGCTACGCGCAGCGCAACGGCTCGTACGGCCTCGCGACGCTGCGCCGGGAGCACGTCCAGGTGCTCACCGACGAGGCCGGCGCGGAGACCGCCGTGCGGTTCCACTACCCCGCCAAGTCCGGGCAGGTGCGCGACGTCGTGGTGGAGGACGAGCAGGTCGCCGCGCTGATCGGCACGCTCCTGCGCCGGCGCGGCGGCGGCCCGGAGCTGCTGGCGTGGCGGGACGACGCCGGCTGGCACGACATCACCAGCTCCGAGGTCGGCGCGGACGTCAAGCGCCGGCTCGGCGACGACGCCAGCCCGAAGGACTTCCGCACCTGGCACGCGACGGTGCTCGCGGCCCGCGGGTTCGCCTCCTCCGGGCCCGCGCCCCGGTCCGAGCGCGCGCGGCGGAAGGTGATCGCCGAGGTGGTCAAGGACGTCTCGGGCGAGCTCGGCAACACCCCGGCGGTGTGCCGCGCGTCGTACATCGACCCGCGGGTCGTGGACCTGTGGGAGCACGGCACCACCATCCGGCCGACCCGCTCCCAGGCCGTCGCCGAGAAGGAGACGCTGGCGCTGCTGGGCTGATCCGTCAGCCGCGGACCAGCGCCAGGGCGAACCCGTCCCAGCCCTTCGCCCCGACCGTCTGCAGCGCCGTCGCGTCCAGCCGCGGGTGCGTGCCCAGCGCGTGCAGCACGGCGCGCGAGCCGCGGACGGCGGGGTCGTCCGACCCGGCGTCCGCCACGGCGCCCCGCCGCACGACGTTGTCCACCACGACCACCGTGCCCGGGCGGGACAGCTCGAGGGCGAGCTCGAGGTACCGGGCGTTCCCGGGCTTGTCCGCGTCGATGAACACCAGGTCGAACGGCGGCTCCGCGTCCGCGACCAGGCGCGCCGCCGACTCCGCCGCCGGACCCTCGAGCAGCCGCACCCGGTCGGCGACGCCGGCGCGCGCGAAGTTCCCGCGGGCGACCTCCGCGTGGTGCGGGTCGAGCTCCAGCGTCGTCACGTGCCCGTCCGGGCCGACCGCGTCGGCGAACCACAGCGTGCTGTACCCGGCGAGCGTGCCGAACTCCAGCACGCGCCGGGCGCCCGTCATCCGGCACAGCAGCGCCAGGAACCGGCCCTGCGTCGGCGACACCTCGATCGCCGGCAGCCCCGCCGCGCGCCCGGCGTCCCGGGCCGCGACCAGCGCCGGGGCCTCCGTCACCAGCTCGGCCACCAGGTAGTCGTCGACCGCCGCCCAGCCCTGCTCCCCCGTCGTCGTCATGCCCCGATCCTCCCCGGCTCCCGCACCGCGCACCAGCCCCGCCGCACGCCGCGATCACCCCCTGCCCGGATGCGGGCACCCCCGGCGCGTCGGAGACTGCGACGGTGCCCGACGAGCAGCGCGAGGACCAGCCCGCCACCGCCCCGATGACCCGGCCCACCGCCGGCGCGCCCGCCGGGGAGGACCTGCTGCCCGAGCCGGTGGCGGCGACCCTGCCGCACGTGCCCGGCGTCGGTCCCGACGGCCGGCCGCGCCCGGACGCGCCGCTGGTCGCGGTCACCGGCGTCACCGGGTACGTCGGCGGGCGACTCGTCCCCGAGCTGCTGGCCGCCGGCTACCGGGTGCGCGCCATCGCCCGGCGCCCCGAGCGGCTCCGCGGTCGCCCCTGGTACGACGCCGTCGAGGTCGCCCAGGCCGACGCCGCCGAGCCCGAGCAGATCCGCGCGGCCCTGGACGGCGTCGACGTGGCGTACTACCTCATCCACTCCCTCGGCACCGGCCGCCGGTTCGAGCAGCGCGACCGCGCCACCGCGCTGACCTTCGGCCGCGCCGCGCGCGAGGCCGGCGTGGGGCGGATCGTCTACCTCGGCGGCCTGTCCCCGGACGTCGAGGACCTCTCCCCGCACCTCGCCTCCCGCAAGGAGGTCGGCGAGATCCTGCTCGCCTCCGGCGTGCCCACGACCGTGCTGCGCGCCGCCATCGTCCTCGGCTCCGGGTCCGCGTCGTTCGAGATGATGCGGTACCTCACCGAGCGGCTGCCCGCGATGACCGTGCCGCGCTGGCTCGACAACCGCATCCAGCCGATCGCCGTCCGGGACGTGCTCCGCTACCTCGTCGGCTCCGCGAGCATGCCGCCCGAGGTCAGCCGGGAGTTCGACATCGGCGGGCCCGACGTCCTGACCTACCGCGCGATGATGCAGGGCTACGCGAAGGCCGCCGGCCTGCCCCGCCGGCTGATCGTCAAGGTGCCCGTGCTCACCCCGCGGCTGTCCAGCCACTGGGTCGGCGTGGTGACCCCCGTGCCGTCCGGCATCGCCCGGCCGCTCGTCGAGTCGCTGATCCACGAGGTGGTGTGCGAGGAGCACGACATCGCGGAGCACGTCCCCG
>JAPSIJ010000108.1 GCA_031178805.1 Cellulomonas sp.
GCGCCCGAGATCGAGGTCCCCGCGCCGGCGACCGGCCGGCTGGCCCGGCTGCGCGACCGGCTGGCGCGCTCCGGCTCGCCCCTGGGCGCCCGGATGCTGCAGGTGCTGTCCCGCGACCACCTCACCGAGGACGACTGGGACGAGCTGGAGGAGACCCTCCTGCTCGCCGACGTCGGCGCCGGCCCGTCCGCGGACCTGGTCGACGCGCTGCGCACGCAGGCGCGGGTGCAGGGCCTGAAGGACCCGGCGCAGGTGCGGGCCCTGCTCCGCGAGCAGCTGCTCGCGCTGGTGGACCCGACGCTGGACCGCTCGCTGGCCACCGAGCCGCGCACGGCCGAGGACGGCTCCCGGGTGCCCGCGGTGGTGCTCGTGGTGGGCGTGAACGGCACCGGCAAGACCACGACCGTCGGCAAGCTGTCCCGCGTGCTGGTCGCCGAGGACCGCACCGTGCTGCTCGGCGCGGCGGACACGTTCCGCGCCGCGGCCGCAGACCAGCTGGAGACCTGGGGCTCGCGCGTCGGCGTCCGCACCGTCCGCTCGGACCGCGACGGCGCCGACCCGGCGTCGGTGGCGTTCGAGGCCGTCCGCGAGGGCGTCGCCGAGGGCGTCGACGTGGTGCTGGTGGACACGGCGGGCCGGCTGCAGAACAAGGCCGGCCTGATGGACGAGCTCGGCAAGATCACCCGGGTCGTCACGCGCACCGCGCCGCTGTCCGAGGTGCTGCTGGTGCTGGACGCGACCACCGGCCAGAACGGCATGAACCAGGCGCGCGTGTTCGCGGAGGTCGCCGGGGTCACCGGCATCGTGCTCACCAAGCTCGACGGGACGGCCAAGGGCGGGATCGTCGTGGCGGTGCAGCGCGAGCTCGGCGTGCCCGTGAAGCTGGTGGGCCTGGGCGAGGGCCCGGACGACCTGGCGCCGTTCGACGCCGAGGAGTTCGTCGACGGCCTGCTGGGCTGATCCGCCCGCGGGCTGAGACGCGGCCCGGTCGGCAACACAACGTTTACGCCGCCCGGGCCGTCGTCACACCGGTGTAACACCACCGGCGACGCACGGAAACCCCTGACCAGGACGCTGGTCCCCGATCCGGCCGCACGGCCGACGACGGGAAAGGCGACCTGTATGGAAGAGTTCGCGCTCGACAGCGGAAATACCGCGTGGATGCTCACGTCCGCGTCCCTGGTGCTGCTGATGACGCCGGGTCTGGCGTTCTTCTACGGCGGCATGGTGCGTGGCAAGAGCGTGCTCAACATGATGATGATGAGCTTCGGCGCCATCGGCGTCGTGGGCCTCATCTGGGTGCTGTACGGCTACTCCGGCGTGTTCGGCACCGACGTCGCCGGCCTGGTCGGGAACCCCTTCGAGTGGTTCGGCCTCGCCGGGATGACCGACGACGACAGCCTCATGCTCGGCATGGGCGTCCCCGCCCTCGTGGCCGTCGGCTACCAGGCCACGTTCGCCATCATCACCGTCGCCCTGATCTCGGGCGCGATCGCCGACCGCACCAAGTTCGGCACCTGGCTGGCGTTCGTCGCCGTGTGGGTCACGGTGGTCTACGTCCCGCTCGCCCACATGGTCTGGGGCGGCGGCGCGCTCGGCGCGGAGGGCATCACCGAGGCCCTGTCCACGCCGATCGACTTCGCGGGCGGCACGGTCGTGCACATCAACGCCGGCGTCGCGGGCCTGGTGCTCGCCCTGGTGATCGGCAAGCGGCGCGGGTTCGGCCGGGAGCCGATGCGCCCGCACAACCTCCCGTTCGTCATGCTCGGCGCCGCGCTGCTGTGGTTCGGCTGGTTCGGCTTCAACGCCGGCTCCGAGTTCGGGGCCGACTCCGTGTCCGGCCGCGCCTGGCTGAACACCCTCGTGGCCACCGCGGTCGCGATCCTCGGCTGGCTGGTCACGGAGAAGATCCGCGACGGCCACGCCACCTCCCTCGGCGCCGCGTCGGGCATCGTCGCCGGCCTGGTCGCCATCACCCCGGCCGCCGCGGCCGTCGACACGTTCGGCGCCATCGCGATCGGCCTGGTCGCCGGCGTGCTCTGCGCCCTCGCCGTGGGCCTGAAGTACAAGTTCGGCTACGACGACTCGCTCGACGTCGTCGGCGTCCACCTGGTCGGCGGCCTCGTCGGCACGGTGCTGATCGGCCTGTTCGCCACCGACTCGAACTCCGCCTGGTACCCGGACGGGGCCGTGAACGGCCTGTTCTACGGCGGCGGCGTGACCCAGCTGCTCACCCAGATCATCGTGGCGGTCGCGGCGATCGTGTTCTCCGGCCTGGCCACCGCGGTCATCGCGGTGATCCTCAAGGCCACGATGGGCTGGCGGGTCAGCGACGAGGCCGAGGTCGGCGGCATCGACCTCGCCGTGCACGGGGAGACCGCATACGAGACGCTGGGCGGCGCCCGCGTGGTGACGGAGGTGAAGGCATGACGAAGCTCGTGACGGCGGTGATCCAGCCGCATCGGCTGGACGACGTGAAGTCGGCGCTGGAGGCGGCGGGGGTCCGCGGCCTGACGGTCAGCGAGGCCAGCGGCTACGGCCGCCAGCGCGGCCACACCGAGGTCTACCGGGGCGCGGAGTACACCGTGGACCTGGTGCCGAAGGTGAAGATCGACGTGCTGGTCGGGGACGAGGACGTGGCCACGGTCACCGAGGTCATCGTCAAGGCGGCGCAGACCGGCAAGATCGGCGACGGCAAGGTCTGGGTCGTCCCGGTCGAGGACGTCGCCCGCGTCCGCACCGGTGAGCACGGCCCCGACGCGCTCTGAATGGTCGACCTGCCCGAGGTCCCGCACCCCCGCGAACCGGTGGGGGTGCGGGACCTCAAGCACGAGCGGCTCGACCTCGCGGTCCGGCTGTCCGGCCCGGCGGCCGACGGCCCGGCGCGACGACGGGCGATGTCCGACCTGGTGCTGGAGCGCCTCGCCGAGCTGTGGGGGACCGCCACCGGGGGCCGTGAGACGCCCGGCATCGGCCTCGGGGCCGTCGGCAGCGTGGGCCGCGGCGACGCCAGCCCCGCCAGCGACCTGGACCTGCTGCTCGTGCACGACGGCCGCGGCCGCTCCGCGGAGGAGATCGCCCGGCTCGCGGACCGGCTCTGGTACCCGGTCTGGGACGCCGGCCTGGACCTGGACCACGCCGTGCGGTCGCTCGCGCAGTGCCGCCAGGTCGCCTCGAAGGACCTGCCGGCGGCCGTCGGGCTGCTCGACCTGCGGCCGGTCGCCGGCGACCCCGGGATCGTGCACCGCGCGCGCTCGGCGCTGCTCGCCGACTGGCGGTCCGCGGCGCGCCGCCGCCTGCCCGAGCTGCTGGCCTCCACCCGGCAGCGCGCGGAGCGGCACGGCGAGCTCGCCTACCTGATCGAGCCGGACCTCAAGGAGGCCCGCGGCGGCATCCGCGACGCGGTGGTGCTGTCCGCCCTGGCCGCGACCTGGTTGACCGACCGGCCGCACGGCGCGGTGGACCGCGCGCACGCCCACCTGCTCGACGTGCGGGACGCGGTGCAGACCGTGAGCCGGCGGCACACCAACCGGCTGCTGCTGGCCGACCAGGACGAGGTCGCCGCCCTGCTGGGGATCGGCGACCGCGACGACCTGCTCGCGAGCCTGGCCGAGGCCGGCCGGATCGTCTCGTACGCGCTGGACACCACGGCGCGCAACGCGCGGCAGGCGCTGGTCCGGCCCGCCCGCCGGCCCGTGCTGGTCCGCGGGCGCCGGACGCCGCCCCGGCTGCGGGCCGTCGCCGAGGGGCTGGTGGAGCACGACGGGGAGCTCGTGCTCGCCGCCGACGCCCGGCCCGCGGCCGACCCGCTGCTGGCCCTGCGCGCCGCGGCGACCGCCGCCCGCACCGGGCTCACGCTGTCGCCGATCACCGTCACCAGCCTCGAGCGCACCCCGCCGCTGCCGGACCCGTGGCCGCGGGCCGCGCGGACGCTGCTGGTGCAGCTGCTCGCCACCGGTCCCGCCCAGGTGCCGGTCTGGGAGGCGCTCGACCTGGCCGGGGTGGTCACCACGTGGATCCCGGAGTGGGCCGGGGTGCGCAACCGCCCGCAGCGCTCGCCGATCCACCGGCACACCGTCGACCGGCACCTCGTCGAGTCGGCCGCCCGCGCCGCCGGGCTGCGCCGGTCCGTCGAGCGCCCCGACGTGCTGCTCGTCGGGGCCCTGCTGCACGACATCGGCAAGCGGGCGGGCGCGGGGGACCACTCGGTCGCCGGCGCGCGGCTGGCCGGGCCGATCGCGCACCGGATGGGGTTCGGCCCGGACGACGCCGCCGACGTGGCGCTGCTGGTCCGGGAGCACCTCACCCTCGCCGACCTCGCGACGGGCTCCGACCCGGACGACCCCGCGACCGTGGACGCCCTGCTCGCCGCAGTCGACCACCGGCCCGACCTGCTGGCCCTGCTGCGGGCGCTCACCGAGGCCGACGCGTCCTCGGCCGGGCCCACGGCGTGGACCGCGTGGCGCGCGCAGCTGGTGGACGACCTCGTGGCGCGGGCCTCGCGCCGGCTGGCGGGTACGCTGGGACGTCCCTGACCGCCGAGAGAGCGTGAGGATCGCGCGGTGTTCGCCACCCTGTCCGACCGACTGACGTCGACCTTCAAGAACCTGCGCTCCAAGGGGCGGCTGTCCGAGGCGGACATCGACGCCACCGTGCGCGAGATCCGCCGGGCCCTGCTCGACGCGGACGTCGCCGTGCCCGTGGTACGCCAGTTCACCGGGGCGGTGCGCGAGCGCGCGCTGTCCGCCGAGGTGTCCGGCGCGCTGAACCCGGCCCAGCAGGTCGTCAAGATCGTCAACGACGAGCTCGTCGCGATCCTCGGCGGCCAGACCCGCCCGCTGCAC
Organism: Cellulomonas sp.; assembly: GCA_031178805.1. GTDB lineage: Bacteria > Actinomycetota > Actinomycetes > Actinomycetales > Cellulomonadaceae > Cellulomonas. The sequence continues at coordinate 4,845 of JAPSIJ010000108.1, forward strand.
CTGGCCAAGAACCCGCCGAGCGTCATCCTGCTCGCGGGTCTGCAGGGCGCCGGCAAGACCACGCTCGCCGGCAAGCTCGCGGTGCACCTGAAGAACCAGGGCCACACCCCGATGCTCGTCGCCGCGGACCTGCAGCGGCCGAACGCGGTCACCCAGCTCCAGGTCGTCGGCGAGCGCGCCGGCGTCCCGGTGTTCGCGCCGCACCCGGGCAACCAGGGCAGCGAGCTCGACGTCGTCGCCGGCGCCGACCCGGTCGCCGTCGCCCGCGAGGGCCTCGCCACGGCCCGGGCGCGCCAGCACGACGTGCTGATCGTCGACACCGCCGGCCGCCTCGGCGTGGACGCCGAGCTCATGCAGCAGGCCGCCGACATCCGCGACGCCGTCGACCCCGACGAGGTCCTGTTCGTCATCGACGCGATGATCGGCCAGGACGCCGTCGCGACGGCCACGGCGTTCCAGGAGGGCGTCGGCTTCACCGGCGTCGTGCTGTCCAAGCTCGACGGCGACGCCCGCGGCGGTGCGGCGCTGTCCGTCGCGTCGGTCACCGGCCGGCCGATCCTGTTCGCCTCCACCGGTGAGAAGCTCACCGACTTCGAGGTGTTCCACCCCGACCGGATGGCGTCGCGCATCCTCGACATGGGTGACGTGCTCACCCTCATCGAGCAGGCCGAGAAGGCGTTCGACGCCGAGCAGGCCGAGGAGATGGCCGGCAAGCTCGCCTCCGGGCAGGGCTTCACGCTCGCGGACTTCCTGCAGCAGATGCAGCAGCTGAAGAACATGGGCTCGATGAAGAAGATGCTCGGCATGCTCCCCGGCATGGGGCAGATGCGCGAGGCCATCGAGAACTTCGACGAGCGCGAGGTCGACCGCGTCGAGGCGATCATCCGCTCGATGACGCCCGCCGAGCGGGACAACCCGAAGATCATCAACGGCTCCCGCCGCGCGCGCATCGCCGCCGGCTCGGGCGTCCAGGTGTCCGACGTCAACGGCCTGCTGGAGCGGTTCACCGCCGCGCAGAAGATGATGCAGCAGATGGCCAAGGGCGGCGGCATGCCGGTGCCCGGCATGGGCAACCTGCCCGGGATGGGCAAGAAGGGCCGCGGCCGCGTCGCCGCGCCCACCAAGAAGGTCAAGGGCAAGTCCGGGAACCCCGCCAAGCGCGCGCAGCAGGAGAAGGCGGCCGCCGACCGCGCGGCCGGCCTGACCCCCGCCGCGCCCGCCGCGGCGAAGGGCTCCGCGTTCGGCCTCGGCGGCGCCGCGCCGCAGCAGCAGCCCGGCGCCTTCGACCCGGCCGACCTCGAGGACCTGCAGAAGTTCCTCGGCCGCTGAGGCCCGGACCGCGGGAGGGGGCGCCGTGGCCCGCGTGCTGCACCTGACCGGCCCGGTCGTCCTGGACGACGACCGGGTGGTCGGCGAGGCGTGGGTCGTCGGCGGGCGGCTCACGCTGTCCCGGCCGACGGCGCCCGGCGCGGACGTCACCACGGTCGGCGGGTGGGTGCTGCCCGGCCTGGTGGACGTGCACTGCCACATCGGCCTGGCGGCCGAGGGAGCCGTGGACCGCGCCACCGCGGAGGCCCAGGCCGTCGCCGACCGGGACTCCGGCGTGCTGCTGGTCCGCGACGCCGGATCCCCGGCCGACACCGCGTGGGTGCACGACCGCCCCGACCTGCCGCGGCTGATCCGCGCCGGGCGGCACCTGGCGCGCCCCCGCCGGTACCTGCGGCACTACGGGCGCGAGCTCGACCGGGTCGACGGGCTCCCCGCCGCGGTCGCCGAGGAGGCCGCGCGCGGCGACGGCTGGGTCAAGCTCGTCGCCGACTGGATCGACCGCGACCTCGGCCCCGAGGGCGACCTGCGGCCGCTGTGGCCCGACGACCTGCTCGCCGAGGCCGTCGCCACCGCGCACGCCGCCGGCGCCCGCGTCACGGCGCACACCTTCGCCGGGGAGGCACTCGACGGCCTGCTCGACGCCGGCGTCGACTGCCTGGAGCACGCGACCGGAGCGCAGGACCGGCACATCGCGCGGATCGCGGCCGCCGGCATCCCCGTCACCGCGACGCTGCTGCAGGTCGCGCAGTTCGGTGCGATCGCCGACCGGGCGGGGCGGTACCCCGTGTACGCCGAGCGGATGCGGCGGATGCACCGGCGCCGGTACGCGCACGTCCGGGACCTGCACGACGCGGGCGTGCCGCTGCTGGTCGGCACCGACGCGGGCGGCACCATCGCGCACGGCCGGATCGCCGACGAGGCCGCCGAGCTGGTCGCCGCGGGCCTGCCGGCCCGCGAGGTCG